>DATCID010000248.1:0-4308 GCA_036507975.1 Ruminiclostridium sp. | reverse complement strand
GGTTCTTACTCAAGAATGGGTAAATCATATTTAAAATTTTAAAAAAATGGTATCTTTGGATATCATTTTTTTTATCTATGTATTTCTTAACTTTGGGTATTATGATATAATATAAGTGAATCGAGGTGCTCATGATGAAATATACTGAACTCAATGTAAACAAAAAGTTATTTGGCGATGACCATTTAATCTATGATTGGAAAGAATCAGATGAAGAAATACATATCTATCTAAAATCACAGTCACATACAGGAACCTGTCCACAGTGTGGACAAAATAGCAGCGACTTTCACGCTACCTACACTCGCACGATCCAAACAGTTCCAATTCGGATGAAGAAAACCTATATCCATGTAATCGCATATAAATATAATTGTCTGAACGATACTTGTAATCTTAAAGTGTTCATGGAAAATCTCCCCTTTGCTTCCGCTTCACAAGTAAGGACTACAGAACTTACTTCTTTGATTCTGGCAGTTTCTATTTTCATGAGTAACGAAGGTGCCAGCAAGGTCCTTGATCTTATGGGAGTAAAAGTCAGCAATGATACAATTAAAAGAATCTATGACAAGATTTCTATTCAGGATGAACCAGATGTAGAGGCAGTAGGGATTGACGATGTGGCAATTCGGAAAGGTCAAACCTATGCGACCGCAATTTATGATATGAAAGACCATCATCTGATTGCCTTGTTGGATGGAAGGGATGCAGACACTTTGAAAGAATGGCTGAAGCATCATAAAAAAATCAAACTGGTAGCCCGAGACAGAGCCAGTGCCTATGCAAAGGCAATCAACGCAATATTACCGGATTGTATACAGGTAGCCGATCGCTTCCATTTGCTTCAAAATCTTATAGAAAGAATGAGGGACATATTCAAGGCGGAGATTCCCAACGATATTTATATAAAGGATGGGAAAATATTGAATGATACACCTGAAAAAGTAAAAGTTTTAAAAGTAGCCCATGATTCCAAACAGTTGGAACCGTATCATTATGATAATGATGTTCCTGTAGATAAAAATGGAAAACCAGTTACTTATGATAATAAAAAACATGATATGGAGAGCAAACAATATCTGAAACAGGCAGAAAGCAGAAAAAAAAACAGCATCTGATAGAATCCATACAAAAAAGGTGGTCAGAGCTTGAGAAAAAGAAGGTCACAACTATTTCAAAAGAATTTTCTATCAGTTCCTTAACTGCCAGCAAATATATTAATATGACAGAAGAAGAAATAGCCAGTCTGAATCATCCGACCAGTTACAAAAAAAGGGAAACAGTCGTCGATGGTTATCTTAATATCATCTATAGGATGTTGTGTGATAAGGTGGAACCAGCAGTTATTCTTGCTTATACTGTTAGGTCTGGATATGGTGGAAGCCTAAACACGATGCAGAAATATATAGAACTGCTTGCTAAAAATAACTTTAAACTCAAACTTCCTATGAACTGGGCATATAAGTTTGAATATCCAAAGGATATTATCATAATCAAGCGAAACGAAATTTTGAAATACATAACCATTAAAAATCCAAAAGTGAACCGAGATGAAAACATAGGAAAATATATGGATATTATCAAAGAGAGATATGAAATTGTTGCAGTACTGGAAAAGGCATATGATGAATTTCATAAAATGCTCATGGGGAAAGAGCCGGACGACCTGGAAGATTTTATCAGGAGATATGAAACCTCTGCCATTAAAGGATTTATTGAAGGAATTAAAAAGGATATCGCCCCGGTCAAGAATGCAATATCCCATGATGTAAGCAGTGGATTTGTTGAAGGAAACAACAACAAATTTAAACTCATCAAACGAATTTTATATGGCAGAGCGGATTTAGTCAATCTTTTTAAGAAAAGTTATATTGCATTTCAATCTAAGCTTGATAATTTTAACCTGCTACAATTAACACAGACGGATGCAGTAAAATGATGCATCCGCCTGTACCAGTTCCTTATTTAGATAATACCCATTTTACCCATTGTTGAGTAAGAACCGGTTTTCAGCAAACCACACAAAATTCTTATGGTATAATAAAGGGAAAGCTGGTAACCTATCTATTAATGAAAAACACTAAGTGCCGATAAGTGTAAAGGCGATACCTTGCTTTAAAAGACCTATACAGTGGATTTTATTACAGAGAAGCAGGTTGAAAATAACGGTGAGATTCCACAATACAATGTGGTGGATAGCCACCCTGCAATATCAAATCAGGATATTTGGAAATTAGTACAGCTTGTAATGGAGGAAAAATGGAAGTGAAAAACAAACACAATACTTATAATACTTTGTTTCACTGGCATAGTTTTAGATTAAAGCTTGTGCTTGAAGGGATAGGGGTAGGTATTGCGACGGGTTTATTAATTGTGTTGTATCGTTATTCACTTGAGAAAGCAGGAGTTATTTTAACTGATGTATATAAAACTATATCAATTAAGCCAATACTTATTCTGCCATGGATCGGAGCTTTAATAATTATAGGATATATTGTAGGATTATTAGTTAAGCATGAACCTATGATTAGCGGAAGTGGAATTCCTCAGGTGGAAGGAGTTTTACTCAGAAAAATTGATATGACATGGTGGAAAGTTATACTTGGTAAATTTATTGGAGGAGTTCTTTCAATAGGAACAGGTCTCTCCCTAGGAAGAGAAGGCCCATCGGTTCAATTAGGCGCAGCAGTTGGTCAGGGGTTTAGTAAAGTGTTTAAAAGAGTAAAAATCGAAGAAAAATACCTTATTACAAGTGGAGCTAGTGCGGGGCTTGCGGCTGCCTTTAATGCTCCTTTAGCTGGAGTAATGTTTGCCCTAGAGGAAGTTCATAAAAATTTTTCACCCTTAGTTTTGCTTTCAGCCTTGTCGGCTGCATTATCAGCTGATTTTGTAGCTAGTGGCTTCTTTGGTTTAAAATCGGTTTTTAATTTCAAAAATCTAACTGTATTGCCACTTAAATATTATTTTTATATAATTATATTAGGTGTTTTTGTAGGAGTTTTAGGAGTGGTATTTAATAAGATTCTCTTAAAAACTCAGGACCTATATACAAAGCAAAAATGGCTCCCAAAAGAAATGAGAATCGTAGTGCCCTTATTGATTTCAGTAATCCTTGGGATTTTATTACCACAAGTTTTAGGTGGAGGGCATGAACTTATATCCTCGTTAACTACAGGGCATTTTTCTTTAACAATTTTAGTAATTCTAGTCCTTGTAAAATTCCTATTCACTATGGCAAGTTATGGTTCAGGTGCACCAGGAGGAATATTTCTTCCACTGCTCGCTATTGGTGCTTTAATAGGAAATCTTTATGGAATTGTACTTGTAAATTTCGTACATTTTGACAGCATATATATTAATAACTTTATAATACTTGCAATGGCAGGATATTTTACAGCTGTAGTTAGAGCACCTATAACTGGAACTATTCTAATTACTGAAATGACAGGTTCCTTTAGTCATTTGCTTTCCTTAGCTATTGTATCTATAGTTGCGTATATGGTTGCAGATATTTTAGCCTCAAAGCCTATTTATGAATCATTACTTGAAAAGTTTTTGCACAAACAAGGAGAAAAAATATCTGTCGGCAATAAGAAAAACAAGTCTATATTAGAGTTTGCAGTTTGTATGGGATCAGATCTAGATGGAAAGCAGATTAAAGAAGTCCACTGGCCGTCCCATTGTTTATTAGTAGCAGTTAAGAGAGGAGAACATGAAATAATTCCAAAAGGGGACACTGCTATTTTTCCGGGCGACTATTTGATTGTACTCACTAATGAGGATAGGGTAGCTAAAATAAATGATGCTTTAATAATAATGACAGGAAGTTGTGAAATATTATAGTAAGTATGTTAATGAAATTTTATGATGTGTAAAGCTATATAAGTGGATATCTTGTGTCGGTAAGATATCCACCATTTTGATAATATTATAGGATACATGTAATATGGACAAGATAGGCTCGTAGCAGTATCGAAGAACTGGTTAAACTCCGTCCTTGGTCAAAGGAGCTACCCCAATGTCAGGAAGTTGATTTGTAATTAAAAGGAAATTGAACGAAAAACAAAAATAATTTTCATTTTACATACAATATATGTAAAATAAGCTTGACAAATAGAATATTCCATTAAATGTCATAATTGAATTGAATACCATAATTTGTTATAACTAATCAAAAAAGGTGACAAAAATGGGTAAAAAAGAATTATTTTTAGGATGTACAAGACGTATTTACGAAATAATCGAAAGTTACATGTACCTTATCACTGTAAGAAAAGATCCAAATGATTTTTCAAGGATGGGCAAAAT
>DATCID010000247.1:0-11826 GCA_036507975.1 Ruminiclostridium sp. | reverse complement strand
GTCCTGTGTGGTTTATGGAATGCCAAAGGTGGCTTACGAAATAGGAGCCGTCGATAAGCAGATTAAATTAGATGATATTCCCAAGCTAATAGCTTTAAGTATAAATAAGGGGTAAAGTAAAATGAAAATAGTAGGTATAGGAGAATATTTTATTTCGAATAACCGTGAAGAAATTATTAAAACATATTCACTTGGTTCATGTGTTGCGATTACCATGCATTGTCCCAATAAGAAAGTTTCAGGTATGGCACATATTGCTTTGCCTTCTCCGACAAATATGCAGGAGTCAGTCATACATCCTGCTTATTTTGCGGAAACTGCAATTCCCCTTATGATAAACAAGTTTTGTTATACTTATGGTTGCCGTACTAATGATTTGAAAGTAGGAATATTTGGTGGCGCTTTAGCTATGCGTGATAATGATACTTTTAAAATCGGTCTAAGAAATGTTCAGACGATTACCAGAATCATGGCCGAGAAGGATATTGCAATTAGTATGAATGATACAGGTGGATACTTCAGTAGGACAGTCGAACTTGATGTTGGAACTGGTAAAATAAAAATTGACACTCAGCCTATGATTATATAGTTAAGTTTTTGCAACTGCACATAGAAAAGTGGAAAATTACTGTAGGAAAATATGACACATACCTCATAACGATGAAGACCCATAAAACATAAAGCTTTGAGGGCTCTTTGATGTTTTAATGATTACTATATTTAAAGGTATTCTATATATTTGGTCGAATTATAACCTTGTATACTATAATAAAATTTTAGTCTGGGAGTAAATATGAAAAAATTATCATTAATACTTGTGTTGATTTTAAGTTTTACAATAGTTCTTTCAACAGTAATAGTAACTTATGCGGCAGAGTTGCCAATAAATATAGTTGTGAATGAAAAGAAGCTTAATTTTCCAGATGCAAAGCCATTTTTAGATTCAAATGGACGGTCACAAGCACCAGCAAAGTTTATTGGTGAAGCGCTGGGTGCAACTGTAATTTGGAATGGTAAAGAGAAACAAGCAGTGCTTACCTTGGGAAGTAAAAAACTAGTACTATATATTGGAAGGAAAAATTATATTGTAAATGGTCAGACCAAGCAGATGGACACCACTGCAATACTAAAAGATGAAAGAACATTTGTGCCTGCAAAGTATATAGCTGAGGCATTTGGTGCTAATGTAATATGGAATGGAACATCTAGAACGGTTTATGTTATAACAAAAAAGACCTCAACGCCACAACCTGAAAAGGGAAAAGATATTGCAGCTGGAACAGTAGTAAATAATTATGATGAATTTGTAGATGCACTAAGCATGGCGACTTATACGCTCCAACCCAAAGTAGTCTTAAAATATAATAATTTTAATAAATCTGATTTCAGCTTAGATAATTTGGGCTTAGCTGGAGTATCTGGAATTTCATCTAAGGCATCTATTAGTAAGGATGTAGCTGACATAACTGTTACTATGACCTATTCTCAAGTATATAAAATTCAGCAGGCAATGAGTAATAGTATGGCTTTAAGTAGACTATCAAATGGGGATATTGCAGTTGTTAACAAAATGAAAGATATAATATCCAAAGTAATAAAAGAGGATATGACAGATTATGAAAAAGAACTTGCTATACATGACTATCTGGTGTTGAATTACAAATATGATTATGATAATTATTTAAAAGATACCATACCAAGCCAATCTTATACATCATATGGTCTTTTAATAAATGGAACTGGGGTATGTCAAGCTTATGCAGAAACAACCAAGTTATTACTAAATGCAGTGGGTATAGAGTGTGAGATGGTTACTGGCACTGCCAATGGTGGAGATCATGCCTGGAATATAGTGGAATTAGACAATGAATATTACATGTTAGATGTGACCTGGGATGATCCGGTACCAGATGAACAAGGTAAGGTTAGACATAATTATTTTAATGTGACAACTGACCAATTATCACAAGACCACATCTGGGATAGAAGTAATTGGCCTATAGCAAATGGGACAAAATATCATTATTAATAATTTGATGAAGGACATCAAAGCTTCAAGCGATAGATCACATAGAATTATTAAAGTGTAGATATAACAGAATATATAAAGCTAAAGCTGTTATAATTTAGGTCGAATACTAATATAACTAATTTGTATAAGTTATAACACTTTGGAGGAAGATTATATGGAATTATTAAGTGAGCGTCTGAAATATAGGTACTTTACAAAGCAAGATTTTTCGTTATTCTATTCAGTGTTTTCAAATGAGCAGGTAATGAGATATGCTTGGATAGATAAATTCAATAGTGAAGAGGAAAGTATTCCTTTTTTTGAGAGCTTTTTAAACAAGGAAGATATGCTTAATAAGCACAACTCATATGAATTTGCTATTTTTTCATATGAAGACCATTGCTTTATTGGCTTTGCAAATATAGAAATTCATAGCCAAAATCCCTTTGGTGGATGTGGTGAAATCGGTTACTTTTTACTCCCTGATTATTGGGGGAAAGGCTACGCTACTGAGATAGCAAATACCTTGATTGAAGTAGGTTTCACAAAGCTCGAACTACATAAGATGTGCGCAAGGTGCAATTCAAACAACCTTAAATCAGAAGCTATCATGAAAAAAACCACGATGACTAAGGAAGGCGAGCTAAGGAAAGTCAGACTCAAAAATGGTTTATGGGATGATGAAAAGCATTATGGTATACTTATTGACGAATGGAAAGCAAGACAAAATAACTTAGCAAAGAAGTAGGGCGCAAAAATGAAAATTATACAAGCTACAAGTCTAAGCGACTTACAAAAAAACGATATACGTGGGTTAGAAGCTGTTTGCCAGAAGCAGGATAAGCTACAGGGCAGTATTTTTTTATCAAATGCTATAAATTTTAATAGTCACATAAACTGTTTCTTTATGCTATATGATGGGGACACCTTACTTAGCTTCTTACCAATATTTATTCCGACATCAAAAGAAGCAGAAATTTCTGCATATACTTTGCCAGGGCACAGACGGCAAGGATATTTTAGTACTCTATTAAATAAAGCATTAGAAGAATTAAAGGCATATTATGTTGAAAGCATTCTTTTTGTACATGAACCTGCTAGCCTTGACGCTAAGCTTGTTTTAGAAAGGTTTAACGCAAAATATGAATATTCAGAATACCTGCTTTTGTATAAAGGAACAAATAATTCTATAAACCCAAATGATAAAATAATATTGGAGCAATACTCGAAGGAACGAATTGAGGATATTGTTGCCTTAAATATGGATATATTCAAAGATAACTATGAGGATACATACTCAATGGTGAAGAAATCAATTGAATCAAAAGATATTTTATCATTCCTCGCTTACCTAAACAGCGAAATGATAGGAGTTTGTAATGCTAACCTTGAAAGCGAGGATGTTTATATATTTGGATTGGGGATTTCCACTCGTCATCAGGGAAATGGGTACGGTAAAGAGATGTTGCAATTGCTTTTGCATAGACTTGTAAATATAAATAAAAAGAGTATTTCCCTTGAAGTTGGCAGTGCAAATGATAGGGCATACAATCTTTATAGAAAAAGTGGATTTGAAATCAAAACTCAATTCGACTATTATAGGTATTTATTAGGGTAATAAGGAAAGGATAGCGAATTTGCCAATAAGGAATGTGGACAAACCCGATAAACCTACTCTTTAATATGCTTTGTGCACTTTGGACATATACCAAAAAATTCAAGACTATGGCCTGTTATCGTGAAACCTGTCTGCTGAGTAAGATTTTCTTCTAATTTTGTTAATGGGCAACCATCAATTGGAACCACATCATTGCAAAGAGTACAAACTAGCTGATGTTTATGCTGGTGACTATTTATCTGATAATATGTTTTCCCATCCCGACTTAAGTTCTTTAAAAGTATCCCCTTCTCAGAGAGTGTTCCAAGCGTGCGATAAGTGGTTGAAAGGCTCATATGAACGTCCTTTACAACAATTGAATATATATCTTCAGCCGTCATGGGTACAGACGATTTTTCTAAAATTAAAAGAATAGCCAAACGGCTTTTTGTTGTTTTCAAGTCAGTTGATTTTAATATATTTTCATTCATTAAGTTAGCTCCTTAATATAGCAAAAAATTATTTAAAGTAATAAAATTCTCTCCTATAATATATATCAATAAATATTTATATGTCAATAAAGCCACTTGAAAAAACACTTGAAAAAATATGAGTACAGGACTAAAATAATCGAGATCGTAAGTATGTTGTAATGTTTGTTGTTAAAATATGTAAATTAGTAAGGGAGGAATTTATTTTAGAAAATAATGAAAGTATAATGTAATATGAAGAGTAGTTTCATTTTTGTGGTCGCTATGCGGCTAAAGGAGATTCTTATGCTTAATAATATTAGTAATGATCTGAAAAAAATAGTTTTAGCAGGAATAGGTGCAGTTGCAACAACTGCCGAAAAATCTAGGCAAATGCTTGATGAGCTAGTTAAAAAGGGTGAGTTCACTGTTGAACAGGGAAAGATCCTAAATGAAGAGCTTAAGAGAAATGTTCGGAATATGCCAAAAGAAAATTGTACAGATGCTGTAGGAGAAGAAAAAGCGACAGCTTCATCTATTGTTAATCAGCTTGGCAAAATGAGCAAGAAAGAAATAGCTGATTTAAAAGATAAGCTTGCCGAAATAGAGAGGGCGAACGCTGATGGAGAAACAACAGGTCAGTAGCACTGATAATAATAAAAACAGACTTGGTGAAATAATAGGAGTACTGGTAAAAAATGATGTTGTAAAAGGAATATCACCCGAAAAACTTAGAAAAATTGTTGAAGACTTAGGGCCGACCTTTGTTAAGCTTGGACAGGTTATGTCTATGCGTCCGGAGATACTGCCAGAAGCATACTGCAAGGAACTTGAAAAATTACGGGCAGATGTTAGACCGATTGATTTTAGTGAAGTGAAAAAAGTGATAGAAGAAGAATACGGAACAGAACTTAATGAGGTTTTTCAGAGCTTTGATGAAGCTCCGTTGGGTTCTGCTTCTATTGCTCAAGCTCATTTCGCGGTATTAAGAGATGGTAAAAAGGTTGTTGTAAAAGTACAACGCCCTGGAATTAAAGATGTTATGGCAAGAGATATCTCACTACTTAGAAAAGCTGCAGTAATTCTTAAAATCGCCAGTAATACTGGAAGTGCTTTCGACTTTAGTATGGTTCTTGATGAGATGTGGGCTGTTACAAGTCAAGAAATGGATTTTCTCATAGAGGCACGTAATGCTGAGGAATTTTTTGACCATAATCGTGATATTGTATATGTTTCCTGCCCTAGAATAGAACATAAATTTACAACAGTTAAAGTACTTGTGATGGAGTATATAGATGGGATTGACATAGATAATATCGATAAGCTGACATCGATGGGATATGATTTGCGTGAAATTGCACTAAAACTCGCTGACAATTATATAAAGCAAATAATTGATGATGCATTTTTTCATGCCGATCCTCATCCTGGAAATATCCGAATAAGAGATGGAGAAATTGTATGGATTGATCTTGGAATGATGGGGCGTTTGTCAAACAGGGACAAACAGCTATTTAAAAATGCTGTCAGAGCAATAGCTGAAAATAACATTGATGAGTTAAAAAACACATTACTTACACTTGGAATTCATAAAAGTAGAATCAATCATACCCGACTATATGCAGATATTGATGATATGTTCTCTAAATATGGCACTATGAGTATTGGAGAAATGGATTTTGGAAAAATAATGGAGGAACTACTTAGGCTTGCCATTAACCACGGAATATCAATGCCAAAGGGTATGAGCCTGCTTAGTCGAGGAATAATCACAATAGAGGGTGTTTTGAGTAAAATTTCACCTGAAACCAATATCATTCAGGTTATGGCAAATCGTATGTCGACAGAGATATTGAATGATATTGACTGGTCCCAGGAACTCAAAAGCATGGGAAAGGCACTGTATGGTTCGGCACGTAAGGCAATTGATATCCCAGCACAACTTTCGGATTTTCTTAAAATGACAATTAAAGGCCAGACCAAAGTGAATATAGAGCTCACTGGCTCAGAAGATCCACTTGCTGCCATAGACAAAATGGTGAATAAGCTCATCATTTGCATTATAAATGCGGCATTGCTTATAGGCTCAAGTCTCATATGCAATACAAATATGAGGTTTAAAATATTAGGAATTCCGTTTCTAGGAGTAGTTGGGTACACAGCAGCAATTGCTTTGGGCGGTTGGCTAATATGGGATATAAGAAAGAAAAAGCCGCGATAATGCGGCTTTTCCCATAAGTTAAGACATTAAATTATGATTTTAAATTAACTTTAAGTTTTTTGAAATCAAGTCAATTCGTTGTTGTACACAGGCATAGGATCTTAAAGGATCTTCAGGTGTATTTATAACATAATCAAGCATTTTATCAACTGTTGTAGTAGCAACGTGACACCGTGTATCTGATGATGCATAATATATTAAAATATCACCATTATCCTTCACAACTGCACCGTTGCAGAAAATAACATTTGATACATCCCCAATTCGTTCTTCTCCCTCAGGAGCAATGAGGAAACCTCCTGGGCGGTGTGTTACTTGCTCCGGATGTTCTAAATCGGAAAGGAAAGAGTACACAACATAACGCAAACCGGCCGCTGTATTTCTTACACCATGCGCGATATGTAACCATCCCTTTTCTGTTTTTATAGGTGCTGGGCCTTGTCCGTTCTTTACTTCCTTTATAGTATGGTATTCCTTGCATTCCATAAGAACTTCTTCATCTATACATGGATTTTCCATGCTATCTGTATATCCAAAGCCTATGCCGCCACCTTTGCCAGTCTCGATAAAGCCATCCTGGGGTCTTGTGTATAAAGCATATTTACCATTAATAAACTCTGGATGAAGTACAACGTTACGCTGTTGAGGAGAGGCGGTTTTGAGATCAGGCAAACGTTCCCAGCTTTTTAAATCCCTTGTTCTGGCTAGTCCACAGGAAGCTACTGCACTTGAGGTGTCACCAAAGGGTGCATCTGGATCTTTCCTTTCTGTGCAAAATAGACCGTATATCCAGCCGTCTTCATGCTTTACAAGTCTCATATCATACACATTGATATCAGGATTTTCAGTTTCAGGCATTACCACAGGATAATCCCAGAACTTAAAGTCATCTATGCCATTATCACTCTCTGCAACCGCAAAAAATGACTTTCTATCGTTTCCTTCAACTCGCACCATCAAGTATACTTTTCCATCTAACTCAATAGCGCCAGTATTAAATGCGCAGTTAACCCCCAGTCGTTCCATTAAATATGGGTTTGTTTTTTGATTTAAGTCGTATCTCCAAAAGAGAGGAGCATGACTATTGGTTATAATAGGGTACTTGTACCTATCATAAACGCCATTTATGCTGGGAAGAGCTTCGTTTTTTCTATTCACTAGCTTGCTATGTTCTTCTTTTAAAAACTGTAATCTCTCATTGAAATCCATAATATTGCCTCCATATTTTATAACTTTAATTTATAAAACGCCTCTTATATGATGTTTTTAATAGCATAAAGAAGAATTACACAGTATATTACTTTTTGAATCTCTGAATGATTTCAAAGCACATACGACTATTGTGGTATGGACATTTCCAAGGGCCAACTTTTTCATTCTTAGTAACTCTAGAACCATTTGCTGTAGTTCCCCAAACCCATTCACCATAAACCTTGTCAACGATATGCTTGTCAATGAAATGCCACATTTTAATAGCTTCATCGATAAAGTAGTTTTCTTTTGTCAATTGATATGCGTTAGCAAAACCAACAACTGCTTCAGCTTGTGGCCACCAGTCTTTGTTTGATTCTATAATTACTCCATCTTCTCCCTCGTTAAAAAGCCCTCCATGTTTGCGGTCAATTCCTTCTTCATAAGTTTTTTTGGCCATATTAATCGATATATTTTCGACTTTTATTATCAACTTAACGTCACCCAATACTTCGGTTGCTTCATATAATAACCAACTGCCCTCTATATCATGGCCGAAGGATACAACGTTAGACATTGGATTCCATGTTTGGTCAAAGAAAAGCTTGAATTGATGCGTTTTAGGGTCTATTATATGGTCAATTGTAACATTAATTAGTTCTTTTAAGCTTTTTCTCAAATGATCATTATCCCAGACTCTAAGAAGGTTTGTGTAGGCCTCCATAACATGCAAATGGGTATTCATTGATTTGTCTACATTCATGTCTTTAGGACTGAGGCTCATGTCAGCAAGTGGCAACCAATCCACACTTCTAGCCTCAACATAGCCTTTGCTGGCCCCGTCGTAAGAATGGTTTTCTAGCGAATAGAAGAGTTCAATAGCGCTATCTAGACTTTCTTGCTTGCCAGTAGCTCTAAAATATTCCGATAAGCCATATATTGCAAATGCTATAGCATATGTCTGTTTTTTTGAATCTACAACATTGCCTTTATAATCAAGCATCCAGTAAACACCTGAATTTGTAGTGTCGATAAGATGTTTAATAACATAATCATAGGCACGTTCAGCCATATGGAGGTATTTCGCTTCCTTGTAAACTCTATAAGCTGCTGAATAAGTCCATAATATTCTGAAATTCAGAACTGAAGACTTTTCATGGATCTTGTCAATAATTAGATTATCAGAAATAAACCCATAAAAACCACCATTATCATTATCTATAGAGTGGTCAATCCAAAACTGTAGAATGTTATTTTTTAGCTCGGATTCGATGTCATGTACCAAAATTTCCATCTTATCATTTTCAAACACGGTTAACCTCCATGATTGTAATATTACAAAATAAAAACAATACTAAAGCAAATTGATGGCATATATTATACTGGCGTTAGCATTAATAGTATCATTATATTACTAAAATATAACGTATGTAAAGTATAAAATAATACATCTTGTAATATTACAAAACGCTTTTAGAAAGATTATACTTCTGATATAATCTATACATTAGTACTAAAATAATCCGATATAGAGTATTAAAGACATGAATAGCGATAGCTTTATTAAAATGGAGGAAATATGCCAAAGAAAGTCACTATGGACATTATTGCAAAAAAACTAGGAATTTCAAAAAATACAGTTTCCTTAGCGATGAGAGGTATACAGGGAATTAGCGAAACCACTAGAAAAACAATTTTAGACACTGCCAAAACCATGGGGTATCAGTATAAAGTATCTTATGTGAAGGCAACACCTGCAAGGAATCTATGCCTGGTCATAGCTAAAAGTACTCGCGACTCAATAGGTTTTTTCAGCTTTATTCAACTAGGAATTGAAGACGAAGCAAAGAAAAATAATGTGAATACAATAATACATTATTATGATGAAAACGATGAAATCTTTGAAGTCCCAAACTGCATTAAAGATGGAATAATTTCAGGAATAATTACATTGGGTAGGATTTCTCGAAAAACGATTAATTCTATAATTACATGTAATATACCAATTGTTATGGTAGATAATTATTTTGATGATCTTGTTATGGACTGCATCTTAACCGATAACCAATGTGGTGGATACCTTGCAACCAAATACTTAATTGAATGTGGGCATAATAAAATTGGTTTTTTGGGAGACATATTAGCTTCAGTAAGTTTTTATGATAGATATCAAGGATATTTAAAGGCACTTAGAGAATATAAGATAGAGATGAACATAATGTATTCTGTGACTGATAAAATGCTTGAAGATCTTACAAGTGAAGATATAGCTGATATAATGAATGAAATTAAAGCCAAAGAGGGGTTCCCTACAGCTTTTGTATGCTGTAATGATGCTGAGGCGATTGTAATAAATAAGGCATTAATAAATATGGGAATATCAATACCTAGTGAGATTTCTTTAATAGGCTTTGATGATATTGAGATAGCAAGGAATGTTACGCCAGAGCTTACTACTATGAATGTTCAAAAGGAATTAATGGGTAAAAAAGCAGTTAGCAGATTGATTAAAAAAATAGATGGGGACGAAAGTGTAGTAGAAAAGATGCTACTACCTGCGGGCTTAATAAAAAGGCAATCAGTTAAACAAATTAGTTTAAATATAGGAAATTAGAGTTTTAAACTCATAATAGGAGAGGAGATTTATGCAAATACTTGTAGATGCAGATGCATGTCCCGTAAAAGAAATAATCGTGAGAATTGCAAAAAAACATGGTATCCCAGTGACAATGATAATAGATACCAGCCATGAGCTTTTTGATGGATATAGCACGATAATAACGGTGGATAAGGCCAGAGATAGTGTAGATATAAAGCTTATAAATCTTTTAAAGCGCGAAGATATAGTAGTTACGCAGGATTATGGGGTTGCAGCGATGGGACTTGGAAAGGGTGCAAAGGTTTTAAATCAAAATGGATTGATTTATTCTGATAATAACATAGATAGACTGCTTTTTGAAAGACATATAGGTCAAAAAGTTCGTAGAGCAGGAGGGAGGACAGGGGGCATTAGAAAGCGAACAAAAGAAAATGATGAAGACTTTGAAAAAGCATTTTTAGAACAACTGGGTGTATAGAGTAAAGTTTTTTAGTTACGAATGAGATATGGAGGTGCAAGTGTGGATCAAATTACAATTGGAGAATACAGACATTTTAAGGGTAATGAATATAGAGTGCTTTATGTAGCCAAGCATAGTGAAACCATGGAGGACATGGTTGTATACCAAGCTCTTTACGGTGATAGGGGAATTTGGGTACGGCCAGCATCAATGTGGAATGAAATAATTGAAAGGGATGGGTTAAGTTTTAAACGTTTTGAATATATTGGATAGTAAATAATAGATGGGAGTGACTTTAAATGGATAAAAGTGCAAAAGCTATTCTTGAAAAACGAATAAGCAAGGTTACAAAAAGCCTTCAAAAAAATAATATGCAGGTACATTATGTTGAAGGTAAAGAGGATGTGCCTCAAAAGGTATCAGAAATATTATCAGAGGGAGATACTGTTTCAGTTGGTGGTTCAACTAGCATATTTGAGAGTGGTGTAATAGATCTTCTTCATAGTGGAAAATATAATTTTTTAGATAGGTATGAAGAGGGATTATCTAGAGAAGGAATAGAAAAAATATTTATTGATTCATTTTCAGCAGATGCCTATATTTGCAGCTCAAATGCCATAACAGAAAACGGCGAACTTTATAATGTAGATGGAAATTCTAATAGAGTTGCTGCAATATGCTATGGACCAAAGTCTGTAATAATAGTAGTTGGCTATAATAAGATTGTTAGAAATCTTGATGATGCGGTAAAACGTGTTAAATCAATTGCGGCACCTGCAAACTGTCATAGATTATCCTATGAGAGCTATTGCAAAGGAAAGGGTGAATGCATGGCGTTTCTATCTGACAATCCTGATATGGCGAGTGGTTGTGATGGTGCCAATAGGATATGTTGCACGTATGTAGTATCAGCATATCAGCGCAATAAGGATAGAATAAAGGTAATAATTGTGGGAGAAGAATTGGGGTACTAGGGGTTATAAGGGCAAGGCTAAGTGCGAATTCAAAAGCAAAGGCTTAAGTGAATAGTGAATAGTTATGGAAAGTCGGCCTCGGGCCGGCTGATTTTATTGAAATTCACTTGCTTTAATAAGTTTAGGCCGACGCAAGTCGGGCTACTTTGTCGAGTAGGTGCCCCTCGCGGTACTTACCCCTCACAGATCCGGACGTGCCCAATTAAGGCATCCGGCTCTTCACTCCGCCATTCACATAAATCTTAGCCATATATGTTTACATAGATTTTAGGTCTTCTTATAGGGTATTTCTCAAGAAGTTCC
>DATCID010000246.1:0-9795 GCA_036507975.1 Ruminiclostridium sp. | reverse complement strand
TTTGGCAACTTAGGGGTTTCGAGCTCCTCAGCAATGTTGTTATCAATAAGATGAGCTTTTGTTTTGAGATACTTCCAAAATTGACGAATAGATACAATTTTTCTCGCCCTTGTACCAGCAGAAGCTTTTTGGGATGTCTGATAATGAGCAATAAAAGCATACATATCACTGAGTGATATTGACTTGATAAATTCTAAGTCCACCATAGTAAAGTTGCTATCAACTATGGGAATTTTATGAGCATCTAAAATAAACTAAAAAAACATAAGTAAATCCGTACGATATTCCAAAATGGTATTCTCTGAGCGACCTTTTATTACGATAAGATAACTTAAATATTGTTCAACTAATGGGCAAGTTTTATTAGACTGCATTTGTATCCCTCCTTAGCATAAAGTATTGTAGTCGGTTGCAGAATGCTGCAACCCTAACTTTTACTGCATTTTGAAGCATCTTAATGTTATATTTCACTCCAATGTGGTAAATATATAGTATCAATTATCCACAATTTCAACATACACCCACCACAAAGGAGGAAATTGCAATGTTTTGTTTATCTGATTTTAAACAGCTAAACTTTTTTGACCAAGTATCTGAATTAAATACCCTGTCCTTTCAAAAACCAGTTAAATTTGTAGAACTTCTAAAAGAGCACTTTGATCTTAAAGCCTTTATTCCTGAGTCTTTTTCTAAAAATTATTATAGTAGCTTAGGCTCAGACCGTGATTATCAATTGCACTCTGTTTTAGCAGCTTTTTTCATTATGCATATTTTTAATATACCTACAACAACCTTACTTTGTATTTTTCTATCATTTTCTACTTACCTACAGGACTTTTATCAGTTTACTGATAAAATCCCAGATGAAACCTTTTTTAGTAGGTTTAAAACTTCTTTTGAAAATGATATAGCTATTATGTTTGAGTCAATGATTCCACATATCCTTGATATATGTTCTCAAATTGATAACAATCTCCCACAAGGCTCCCCACATAAAGGATTCAGCACTTCAGTCATTTATGATACTTCTGGTCTTAAACCTAAGGTTAAGGAAAACAACCCTAAAACCCTTGTGTCACAAATTAATAAGCAAAAAGCTTTTGCCAAGACTATTAATAACGAAAAATTCAACCCCTATGCAGCTGCCTATAAAAACATGCCCAAACAAGCTGAATGTAATCCCGATATCAAACTTGATTTTGTAAATGGTCATTTTGGCTATTTCTACAAATTCGGTATACTTACCAATGGTTTAGGTATTCCCTTGAGGCTTCATTTCTTTGATGATGCATTTTATTCCTCAGTCAAAGTCGACTTTGATACTCCTCAAGATCAAAAGTATGCCTTCGACAATGCTTCTCTCAAACCAGTTCTTAAGCCTTTTCTTGAATCTTTTCCTAATCATGGATTTAATACATTTTTAGGGGATTCAGAATTCGATAGCTACGATAACTATGGATTTCTTAAGAGTTTAAATTTTGAGAAAGTACTTATTCCAATAAATCCTCGTAATTCCAAAAAACCTGATACAACTTCGATTATTAAAGTTAACCATGAGGGTACTCCTCTTTGTCCTTTAACAGGAGAAGAATTCCTACCAGATGGCTCATGCAAGGGGAAAAAACGTAGTTTTAGACTTAAATACATATGCTGCAAATCCAAGAGGATAAACGGCAAATTAATTTGCCAGTGTCAAACCCCTTGTAGACGTACTAAAAGCACTGTTACCGTATACAAATACCCCCATAAAGATTTCAGATTATATCCTGGCATCCAAAGATGCTCTAAGGACTGGGATTCTAAATACAAAACCCGAGCTGTTATTGAAAGATCAATTGCTTCATTGAAGAAAAATCCTTCTATTGAAGCTCCCAGGACAGTAAATACAGCATCTATGCGATCAGATTTATATTTAGCTGGTATAAGTAAACTTATTACTGTCCTTCTTGCATATTCAATAAATAAACCACAATACATCTGTAGTATCAGAAAGATTATGAGATTAGTTGCTTAATTCACACATTCCACAACTTAAAATTTCTAACACCCCATTTTCAACCTTTTATGGGAAAGGAATTTTGCCATGCATTTTTTATTCACTTTCCAAGCTACATTTTAAAAAGTTATCCACATTTTTTAATTACTTCATTTCACAATCCCCTAATAAAGTATTGACAATAATACTGGAAAATATTAGAGTAATATTGTGAGTTAAGGGAAAAAAGACATTTATTTTTTTATGCTACATATTTAATTCAAGTAACAATACTCATTTGTGTTATACCGCTGTATCCATATAGAAATATTGGGTACTATTATGGCTTTAAGAAAGTGTTAGGATATGATTTCAATGGAAGATTTGCTATTGAATATAATTTTACTTTTGTAATATATTTAATAGTATATTTTATTTTACTGTGTGTAGGTATTTTAATTATAACAAAGGAAATTAACAAACGAAAAATACTATATAAATAAGAAAGTTTGCACCTTATTGTGGATTATTTATAAAATACGCAACTGCAACAAATCAATATTACATACTTGTTTTAAATTGTGTAACTAGTAAATCCCTCTCTACATAGTATACATAATATAATCGATATAAAGAAGGTGCTTTTATGTATGTATATGTAGATAAGTACACTGTAAAGCTTGGTGACACCTTGAGCAGTATTGCCAGAAACTTTGAGTTACTATCATACAGACAAATTTCACATGTGAATCAGGAGATTTCCAACCCGTATCTTATTTACCCAGGCCAAGTAATTAATATTCCCAAATCTGTACCAATGAGTACTTACATTGTTAAATCTGGGGATACATTGGGAACTATTATTTATAACTATAACAGGGAACTGATGGAAGTGTATGGGTTTCAAATCACTTTCGATGAAGTACTTGCATATAACCCAAAGATTACAAATCCCAATCTTATTTTCTCGGGTATGATAATATATTTGCCAGAAATTTTATAGCACATATGCATAAAGGCAGGACTGGGATTTTGCTACTTTTAAAATGAGCATTAATACTTTCGACAATTGTGCGGTTGATGAATTTGGGCTTATTTAGTAATTGACAATACCTCCCTACAAGTGTAATCTATAAATAGACTACACTTGTAGGGAGGTATTTTTTAATGAGTGAGACAAATAGTAGGATTTCAGATGCAGAGAGGCTGGTAATGAAAGTCATTTGGCAAAAGTCACCAATGACTGCTTCTTTGATTGTTGAAAGGTTAAAATCCGAAACAGACTGGAGTCCCAAAACAATTCAGACTCTAATTGCTCGATTAGTTAAAAAGGAAGTTTTAGGTGTAAATAAAGAAGATAGTTTAAATCAGTATTATCCTTTAGTTTCTCAAGAAGTATGTATGCGCGAAGAAACAAATTCTTTTCTGCATAAAGTATATGATGGTTCACTTCATCTGCTGCTTACAAACTTTGTTAAGAACGAAAAATTATCCATGGAAGAGATTCAAGAACTTAGAAGTCTGCTTGATGAAAAAATGAAGTAGTGGAAGGAGTGAGATAAGTGAAATTGAATGAAATCTTTTTTTACGTAGTTTCTTTATCGCTGATGGGAAGCATATTGGCTATAGGCCTATTAATTATCAAAAGCTTGTTCAGACAAAAACTTGGTGCTAATTGGCATTACTATATTTGGATTGTGCTTATTTTAAGGCTTATGGTTCCATTTACACCATCTACTCCAATTAGTGTATTAAATCTCATTCCTGGTTACCACCATGTTATTGACTTGACTAAACCACCAACGACGAGTATAAACGGCATAAATTCGGCATCTGTGATTCAGTCAAATGATAACATTTCAGAAACGCCAACGGAAGCATCGAACAGTATCCAAAATGCTCAACAGCCTCAAGTCTCGTCTGCAAGGGTTTGGTTTAACTGGCAAACCGCATCCTTGGTCTGGATTATAGGAGTCTCAGCAATTTTTCTCTATATTGTTTTAATTAATGGACTTCTATTTTTTAAAACCAAGAAACTTAAATTATGCGAATCTGAAGATATTTTACGAATACTTCAAGAATGCAAATCTATTTTGAAGATCTGTTCAGAAGTATATATTGTATATGATACAACTACCAAATCACCTTCGATTTTTGGGTTGTTTCACCCTAAAATTATTATTTCGCATGAAATAGTGGAGAAGCTATCAGATGAAGAACTAAGCTATATTTTCTTACATGAACTTAGCCATTTAAAACGAGGCGATTTGCTGGTTAATGGTTTGGTGTTAGCGATACAAGCTGTATATTGGTTTAACCCTATTGTTTGGTACGGACTTCACCGAATGAAACAGGAGTGCGAAATTGCCTGTGATGCTAATGCTCTCGCGGCCTTAAAACCAGAGGAGCATAAGAAATACGGACAGACAATAATTAATATGTTACAACTGCTTTCAGATTCCCGTTGGGTGCCAGGTACCCTTGGTTTCGCCAATAAATTCAACACCAGGAGGATTATTATGATCTCGAAATTCAAAAAAACAACAATCACGTGGGCAGCAGCAGCCATTTCCTTAACTCTGCTTGTGGGGTGCGCTAGTCTTAATGCCCCTCTTAGCCAGTCAACTCAAAATAGTAATACGACTAATAGTCTGCAAAATAGCGATTCTACTTCTATTTCAACTCCGAGTTCAGCAACTAATAGTTTGCAGGATGCAGCTCCAAGTCCGGCTGAGCCTTCTACAATTGCCAATTCAATCGCTATCGTATACAAAAGTGCCAAATATGGTTTTGATTTTTCCTTACCTAAAGATTGGAAAGGTTATTCCATAGTAAATAGTCAATGGGAGGGTTTGGCTGCAGACGCGGAAGCTGGTCAAAAAGTTGTTCAAAGGGGTCCAATGATTTCTATCAGATCCCCAAAATGGACGTCGAAAACGCCAACACAGGATATTCCCATTATGGTATTCACAATTATCCAATGGAACTTACTTCAACAGGAAGTGTTTCACATAGGGGCAGCACCTGTCGGTCCAAGCGAACTTGGCCGTAATAATAGTTATGTATTTGCACTTCCTGCACGTTATAATTTTGCTTTTCCAGTAGGGTATGAAGAAGTTGAAATGATTTTAAAAGGCAAACCTCTTACGACTACTCAGGTATCACAGCAGCAGTCTGATCCAGCGGAGTCATTGATATCCATTATATATTCGTACGGCAAAAGCGGAAAAATCATAAACAGCGATTTTTTAGTTAAAGCAAATACTATTCAAGATGTTGAAAAGGTCTGGGGCAAGGCAGATAAAACGGATTGGGTAGCGGCTGCCAAAGGTAACTATGCCACCTACAATAGCCATAATGTTGTGTTTGGTTTTAATAAGGGCGATCAAATATTTGAAATCCGTTCTTTTGACAGTCGTTTAAAAGGCATAACTATTAATAAAGTAAAAGAAATTCTAGGTGCTCCGGCACATGATGTTAAAAGTAATGGACAGGAAATCATCGGCTATATAACAAGTTCAGAATTCAAAGTTGAAATGGTATTTCCTCAGCCGACAAAGACCCATCCTAACCCGGTCTTAGATCATTATAATGTTTTTTATCCGCAAGGAACCGTTAATAATATGGGAAACGATCCGGGCAGGCAATGGTAATATAGATTTGGATATACTTAAGGGGCTGTTGCAAAACTAACTGATAAAGTTGGTTTTGTAGCAGCTCCTTTTTAGACTTTCAATTCCAGTTATAAGACTCTTTTAATACTGATTTGATATTTTTGTGGATTTTTTTCTGCATATTCAGATAAATGATTCATATCTATTGATAATTGTTTCGATAAATCTTTTTCTTGAGGTTTGAATTCATAATATAACTGAACCTGTTTGAAGATATAGTCATGGTATGGTTCGGCTTTAATTTTATCAAGAAAAGATAAGAAAAATTGTTTTATTTTGTGTTTATCTTCTAAGTTAATTTCATTTTCTATCATTATTGTTTCAATATATGTTATAGTTCTTAATTTTTGTTCTGTCTCAAATCTTATAAGATTTAATTCGTGTATAGATCGGGTATAAGACAATCCAGGGTAACCTTTTAGAAGGGAAAGGTTTATTCCGGCTATGAACTCCTTAGTAGTAAAACATCCAAGTTCTATTTCATCCACATAAAGTGTGTAATTGCCTTCCGGTAGGTTACATAAGTGAAGCATTTCTCTATTCAGGTCTTTTGTAAGGGGCACGTAAAAATCGGCTTGTGTATAGAATTCATTATTGTTCATAGGAAAAGCATGGGGATTGATCGTAAATGATAGGGAAGTAGGTTCAATATTCATGTTTTCAATTTCGCAATTATAAACATCTAAGATACTCTTGTTTTTATAGTCAATATTGATTAAAACAGCTTCAGAAGAAAACCCCTGATTCCTAAGAAAGAAGTAAACCATAAGCTGGATGCCTGTTTCGCCAGGATGAACCCTATCCGAACTTGTAATTGTGTTTTGCGGATTTACTTTCTGGACTTGCTTATTAATCTCATTCATACAAGAATGAAAATCTAGTAGTGCACAGCCTGATTTTTTAGCGATCCCTGTAATAATCTCACTGAACCTTGTCAAAGCATCATCTACGCCAAAAAAAACTTTTTCCTCGATCAACGCAGTTTGATCATAAGGTGTAGGAGTACATAGTGTTATCTCTATCCCATTATCTGAAAGCATGTGAACAAGATGCTCCATATTGCTTTTGTAAGTTTCAAAAATTTTCTCCCGTTGTTCAAATTGTGCTTCTATATTGTTAGTAGCAGTATATAAATCGCGATCTACATCATTCATTCCAAGCATAATTACTGCTTTATTGGGATGATGACAAAGTATATCATAATCCAACCGCCTAATGACATTCTTGCATTTTTCTCCTGCGATACCACAGTTATAGAAATCAATCTTCTTCTCTGGGAATCTCGTAAGATAAAATTCATAAATTGAGGCCATATAGAAGTTACAATGTGTGATGCTATCACCTATAAAACAGATCCTATCACCCTGTTCATATGCGGTTGGTGAATTCATTTCTTTATTAAAAGTTTCGTAATTAGTTGACTTCTTTTCAAAAGAATTGTTTTGCATATTTTAAAATCTCCTTTTATCTATGAAAAATTTGTAAAGATAGAAAAAAGCAAAAAATATATTGCTTATTACTTAAAATCATATGAGGTTAATGGTTTCATGGAAGATAAGAACACTCATCAAAAAAAAGTATAATACTATAGATCAAAAAAGTAAATAGAATTATTTTTAATAAATTCATCGATTTTTAACTTTCTTAATTATAAAAAAACAAATGTTAAAGTATATAAGGGTATACAAAAGTCTATATATATTTGACAATAAAATAAAATAAAAATGCCCGAAATAATCAATCATATAAATGGATTCGGATGCCTAAATATTAAAATTTACTGCAAAACTGGGGAGTACTTCTTGATAATTATCTACAAATGAGAATAGGACAGTGTTTATTAAAAAAAGACTCTATGTTTTCAATTTTCAGTATTATATAATATTTTTGCAAGATAAATTTCATCTGAGAGACTTGAGTTCTATAATACGAGCTGATCAGCAGAAGTATGGGAACTAGATTGGTAACTACTCAAAATAAGGATAAGGCAAAAGGAGTACATTAATCAGGTAAGCACAATTATTTGTGCTTGTATAACTGAAGTCTTCTACCAGAGGATTTGATTTATTGCCATTTTGTATTTAATTCTAAATTATTAGGAGGAACCATATGAAGAACAACAAAATTTTAAGGCTAATAAGTCTGATGTTAGTTTTTAGTATGATTGTTATTTGCACTGCATGTGGAGGTTCGTCAAACACCACTAGTACGTCATCATCCAAGACAGCTACCCCAGAAGCATCTACACAATCACTTACAGATGCAAATACCTCACCTGTGACATTTACAATCTTCATAAATCACAGTTGGTATCCTGTAGATAAATTTACTGGAATTATTCCAGAAGAAATCACAAAGTTGACAGGCGTAACATTAAAGCCTACTATCGCAGTAGATGACAAGCAACTGGGTTTGATGATAGCATCAGGTAACTTACCTGATCTCGTGTATTCTCAAACACTATTGGACAGGTTATCAAGTGAAAATCTATGCTATTCCTATGATGAACTTATTAAGAAGTATGCAGCAGATTGGACTCCAAATGCAATGCAAATTGCTAACTCCAAAAGTTTCTCATCTGATGATAAATATTATACTTTATTGAACCATTTTTCTGTTGATAGTGACTGGACTAGCTCCAGTGCAGTGCAGATGATGCCATCGCTCATGTACAGAAGTGATCTCCTTGAAGCCCTTGGAAATCCCAAAATGGATACGTTAGAGGATTTTACTAATGTATTAGGGATGATTAAACAGAAATATCCTACCATGATACCCCTTACATTCGATGCGGCCTGGACTTTTCAAGTTTTCAAGGTATGGACAGGAGCAGCGAATCAAGATTTTCTTGAACAGGACGGAAAAGTAGTATCTACGATACATGATAAAAAATACTTGGATTACTTAAAGTACGTAAACAGTTTATATAGGAAAGGATACATGGTAGCTGATAACTTTGCATGGAAGACTGCAGATGCGGGTAATGCCATTAGTAGTGGTAAGTCTTTTGCCCATACTACTTGTACGCAGAATGGGTGTTATCCTACAACTGTAACTCTTCAAACTACGGTTCCTACAGGACATCTTGTTGAATCAAAGCCATTGGGTGAAAAGAACTATTCTACCAGTGATATCGGTTGGTCAGGAACATTTATAACCAAAGGTAACAAGAATCCTGATAGAGCTATAAAACTTATCCAGTGGATGTATTCTGAGCAGGGTCAAAGAGTAACACAGTGGGGTAGGGAAGGTACGGAGTATACATTAAGCGATCAGGGTTTACCCGTGTTTAGTCAGGAATGGATGGACGCTTCAAAAGATGCGGATAAACAAAATCTTGTGTACAACCCGTGGTTCTACCTAGGGGGATCTGAAATTGTTGAAGCTGCAGGAAGAATTGCTTCTATTCCAGCCGAGGAATATACAAAATATTATGCAGGACCATATAAGGAAATTAGAGAGAATTATCATAATCAACCATGGTTTTATGCCTCTCTACCCAAAGAAGGAATGGATGAGAAAGTTATTATGGATAAGGTGAAGGATTTAATCAAAAATGATGAAGTTAAAATCATTCTTTCAGATTCTGATGATGCTTTGATGCAAAATTATCAAGATATGCTAAAGAAGGCAGATCAAATCGGTATTCAGAAGCTTGAGGATTATTTAACTATAAAGGTACCTGAAGTTAAAAAATTATATAATTAGTAATTTGAAATAAGGCAGCTGCTGGATAAGTTTAAATCAAAAATCTGGCAGCTGACTTGGTTTACGTAACATGGCGTGCTTTGTTAAAACCAATGGACATATTTTTTCCCATGATATACAATTATCTTAGATGTAGTTTCTTATCAAAATGCAGATACGACGGTTTAAAATAAATACAGGGGTGATAACATTGAAAATACTTGTTGTTGATGATGAGGAAATTATCGTTCAAGGGTTAATAAGTATTATTTCGCAATTTGAATCGATTCCTTTTATTGTAAAGGGATCCGACAATGTTTACGCTGCGCTGGATCTGTTTGCTGTGCGTAACCACAGTCTTTGCGCGTTCAAACGTGTAGCACTTGCAAAGGGCGAAAGTAAGGAAGTAGTCCTAGAACTTTCACCAACTGCATTTGAGGTAGTTAACGAGCAGGGCGA
>DATCID010000245.1:0-12423 GCA_036507975.1 Ruminiclostridium sp. | reverse complement strand
TGTAACATATTCATTAAAGGAAAGGTTAGTGTGTTTTCTAAACAATCTGCTGAGATAAGGTTGGGATATGCCGAATAAATGGCACATTCCTTGGAGTGTCAAAGGCTCGGCTATATTTGTACTAACATAAGTCTCTACCTTTTGAAATAACTCTTTTGAAATATTCTGATTTTCATTAACTGCTTTGGATATGTTAAGTGTTTCCTCAAAAATATCCCAGACGCCTCTTAAAAGACTTCCAAAATCCGTAGAAAACGCCAGAACCTCTTCCAACTGCTGTTCAATACTTATATTAGTTGATATGGAATGAGAATTCTTTTCAATAAGATGGATAAGTTGCTTAAGCAGCTTCTCAACACAAATTTGTGGGAAGGCTTTTTCCTCTCAGTGCTGAAAAAGCTTGAAGAGCTCCTGCTTTAACAGATCAATTGACATGGACTGGAGCATGAAGGTTAACTTGGTTTCCAGACTACTCCCTAAATTAGTGGAATGTATTTCATTTGAAGAAAGGGTCATATGAGTGTCTAATAATTGAGACTTGCCAATGACCAGAGTTTGATGAAGAACTATAAAAAGTTGCTGTATGTTACTTGAGAGGATATTCAGTTCAAACTCAATAGGGCTGAATACTTCTGTAATGCAATTACCAGCCTGAGACAAATTCAAAAAAAGAGCATTTGCAATATCGTGAATTTACATCGTATTCATTGAAGCAAAAAGGACAATCGCCTCATTTTCATCCTTTCCGTTTAATACCCAAAACTTATTGGTGCTGCTGTAAGGAATAAGAGCCTGTATATCTGAGGGCTTAATGAAACAGTAATCCTGAATAAGAAAACTCTTAGTGTGGCGTCCAGGCAGTGAACCATTTCTTACAACCAGCGCATAAAAATAATTGTAGTTCAAATACTCGGAATAAAAGTCGGAATCAATGGTATTTAACTGAATAGCACGTTGAAGAAATTCTAATATCTTTGTATTATATTGTTTGTCCAGTCTAGCTGAAAGGCGTTCAAGCAGCTCAGACATAAGTCTAGGCTCGACGGGTTTTAATAAATAGTCAACGACTCCGGCTTTTAGGGCTTCCTTAGCAAAGCTGAAATCTTCATACCCCGCTTATGATGACAGGCAGAATTTCAGGGTATAGTTCATTTAATTTTTTTGTTAATGTGAGGGCATCCATCACTGGCATTTTTATATCACTAAAAATAATGTCAGGTTTGACTGTTTCAGTTTTTTCAAGAGCTTCACAACCGTTATAAGCCTCAGCAACAACTACAAAATTATTCGAGCATCTTTCCAGCGTTCGCTTTATATTTCGAATAATGGAGGGTTCGTCATCCACAATCATAACTTTATACATCTGGATTTTCCTCCTTCCTATCATTTTTTGGTATGGGTCCACTCAACTAAATGGATGCCCCCCCACATTCGAGGTTTGCTACTTCAAACAGTATATCCTTGCCATACAATAATAGAGCAATCTTGTATATGAACTGATTAATCCCATTCCACCAATGGACAACTCAATGTTTTGATCACTTGAAAAATAACATGAGAATAACTTCTGATTTCGTCTTTTATGCTTTTAAGGACATCAGGGTCAAATCCGGAGCCATTATCTGTAATTACAATCTGCCAGGTATCTTCTGCCAGAGTTCATACGATATCAATTTGCATCGTATGGGGACAATTTTCAAAGCCCTGTGAAATTGAATTTTCCACAATAGGCTGTATGGTGAGCTTCGGTAGTGTTATGTACTCCATGCGTTCATCCAAGTCAATTGTATTCTTCATCGCATTCGGTGATAACTTTTGTTGAAATACCTTGGATTTCTACCGTTTCTTTACGAATGCTTTTTAGCCTTTCTATGATGTGTTCAAAGGTATATTTTTTGTTTTGACCTTCTTGATCAGCTTCGAAAAGTGGTGCAAGGTGTTGCTTTGCATTCCACATCAAATAGTAAGCTAATACATAAGAATACATGACATCTTATTCTGTCGTCCGTTTTATGATAGATTGGACGTATTACCAGCTGTGCTGTCTTTAGTTTCCGAAATGCCTGCTCTACACCAATTAACTTTCTGTATGTTTGGACAACTTCAGAAATGTTCATTTCTTCTCCCTTTACATCAGTATAAATCACATATAATCCATCAAGTGCTTCGGTTTTCCTAATCATACTCTCATTTCTTTCCAATGTAACTTTGCCATCTTTTATTTCCACTGTCAGCAGTTTCCCAACATTGTATTTGTTGATGATTTTCCCAACTCGAATCCCCGTAGTTGCGTCGTTTGACGGCTTTTTTAATGCGGCTTCTGTTTTTTCAATGAGTATTTGCCGCGTTGCTTTATCCTTCATTCTACGTATTGGGTTCTTACTGAGACAATATCTGATTTGAGGGTTCTCTGAGCCTATTACTTAAATTATTTTATGTTCATCAAACATTGATATCTGCACACAGTCCTTCTCACACAGATGCGCAAGTTGAGCATGAGTAAGTGCCGATATTGTTTTGATATAATTTGTTTCATTCTCCTGTATCAGTTCAAACTGGTTTTTTGTAATCATTCCACAATCGCCTACAAAAACAGCGCTTTTCACGCCATAGGTATCTTTTATCTGAGTAATCTTATCTTCCACTGCTGATTAATCTTTGGTGTTTCCACGGAACACTTCGACTGCAATAGGACAGCCTTCCTTGCTGCATGTAAGCCCTATTACAATCTGTTCGTGTCCCTTCTTTTTATCTCTGTTATAACCATAGTCGACGATCTCGCTTTCTTCATATTCCCCTTCAAAGTAACTGCTAGTAATATCATACAAAATGATGCTGTTGTCATTCAGATGTTTTGCTGCTAGCTTACGCTGTATTTCATCCTGCCTCTCGAAAAGCTTATCCATTGATTGATAGCAGTGAGCATTCACATCAACTGTTTTCTCATCAATACCACATATATTCCAAAGGCAACTGTCAGATAAAACTCTAGTCAGAGACAACTTGCTCCCAGCATAAATAACCTTTCCAATTATCATGGCAAGGCAGTCTTGAACCCACGTTTCGAAAGGTCTTGAGTAAATCACTCTATCCAGTTCCAAGTCTTTATCCAACTGGAGAAAGGCGTAAGAGGCTCCATATTCCTTGGAATTCTTTATAATAAAATCTTTTTTCAAAACAACACTCCCTTGAAGTGCTGCCTGAATCAATACAAGTTGTTCCATAGTCAAACCCGTCAAAGTTGAAAAGTTTCGTGTGTATTTTTCCCATCCTTACGAACCGAAGTTTGAATAAGTCCTCGTGGATTTTTTCTATGAGTTTGAATTTCCAAATGAACATGTTGTTTGTTTTAAACGTTAAAATAGATGTTTTCCTTTAATTATAAGGCGTACAGCTATTTTAGGTTCAGAAGATACAATATAATAGCTTTTGTGGATATCTTTTATTTAAATCAATATATTAAGCTTTGGTCGCCGCTCAAGCATCTTTCAAAAAAATGGCTAAGTTTATGAAATCCTCCTATAGCAGATTATTACAAATTCCGAAATTCGGAGGGGCTTTTGCCTGTAACCAATTTAAAAACTCTGCTCAAGTAAAAAGGATCCTCATATCCAACTGAATTAGCAATATCCTGAATAGATAGTGCCGGTTTAATTTTCAATAGCTCCTTTGATTTACTAATACGCAATTGTATTATTAAATCATTTGGCGTTGTGCCTTTGGCTTTTTTATACTTTCTTCCAAGGTATTGCGGTGCAAAACCAAACAAATCGGAAAGAGTTTGAAGATTAATTGGTTTGAAATAATTTAATCTAATATACTCATCCATCTTATCAATAATCTCATCTTGAGTATTTGGGTTAGGGCCTACAGATTTACAGCTATTAAATAAATCATCAGTCAAATAGGATAGACTTTCATATAAGAGCTGGTAACTGGTTGCACAGGTTATTATCTCATTTAATTCCATATGGATATCGACTAGTCTATCAGAAAGATTATATTCAGGTTTACAACAAAAGAGGCTAAAAATTTGTTGAAGAACCTTCTCAAGTATATATTGACGACAATGTCTGTTTTCGCATATGTTTAATAGGCTTTTTAAATTTTGTTTAAAAATTTCGCATTGCATTTTTGCTATAGCAGTACTAAAAAGATTTTCCCAGGATGAGTTAAGAATGTCTCCATCCTTTCTTGTTTTTGTAGATTCAAGCTCAATTTTGGTTATAAACTGAGATACACCAAAACATATATCTTTTTTTAAGGCATTTCGTAATTTTTGAACTTGAGTACCTAATTGCATAATATTATCGAAATTCATTGAGACCATTGCTGTAATTGGAATGCCCTGTGAAGTTAACAAAGCATATACAGTTTCTGACTTACTATTAAGTTCATTTTCGGAATTATGATTTGAGCCTATTAAAACTATTCTTTCGTTTTCATGTTCTCCATCAATAATCCGGAAGCTAAAGGGTTGCTTTATACTTTTTGCAAAAAGCGCTTCTAAATTGTTCTTTGCAAAAAATTCTTGACCTGGTGTGAATAAGGATGAATGATAGGAACAATATGAACCTACACAAAAAAGGAAACAAATATATTTATCAAAGGTAAACATATCTGATTTTTGTAAGTGAAATTGGTCTTGATTGGTCACTACAGGGTGTCTTGAGATTTTTCCCAAAAATTTAATTTCGCTAGACATCTTTTTTTGATAAAGGTTTTCATAGATTTTATTTAAGAGATTTTCAAGTATATCAAGGTTTATTGGCTTCATCAAATAATCAAAGATTCCATACTGTAGAGCTTTCCGAGCGTATTCAAATTCTGCATAACCGCTGAGAATAACTGAAACTGGAATTGGATCTAAGGTGTTTAAATTTTCAATAAGTGCTAATCCATCCATGACAGGCATTTTTATATCCGTAAAAACAACATCCGGTTTCAAGGAAAGAATTAACTGGAGAGCATCTTCTCCATTAAGCGCTTTACCTACAATTTCAAAATTTTCATTTGATTGTTCAATCATTTTGGCAACTGTGTTTAAAATAGGTGGTTCATCATCTACTACTACAACTCTTATCATATTTAGCACCTCTTATTGAATTATTTCTAAAGGACCGCCAAGTTTTACAGAAGTTATGCCATCAAGGTTATTATTTATTTCAAATGTAAGTTTATCCTTGTAGAGGATGTAAAGTCTACAATAAATATTTGATAATCCCATTCCACCTATAGTAAGTTCACTTAAGGCTTTACCTGCTCCGAATTTTTTTCGGTAATCGGTAATCTGATTTTTTATTTTTTCCAGATTGTTTTCAGAGAACCCAATTCCATCATCAAAAATCTCAATAAACCATAAATCTTCTTCAAGCCAGCCTCTAATTTTTAAATTCCAGGGAGGTCTCTTTCCTGAAAACCCATGATTGTAAGAGTTTTCCACTAAAGGCTGCAGTATTAACTTTGGAATTTGGATACTATACAGTCTTTCGTCTATCAGGTACTCATATTGAAGTTGATCTTCAAACCTCCATTTTAAAAGTTCCAAATAGTTAGTTACATGTGTTAATTCATCTTTAAGTGTAATATTCATACTATCCGGTGCTGATATGTATTTCATCATATCAGAAAGCTGGGTACAAATCACCACTATTTTTTTACTGCCGAGTTCGAAACCGGCAGAGCTTACTACCATTAGAATATTATAAATAAAATGTGGATTCATCTGAGCTTGCAGTGCGAGAAAGTGTGCTTTTGATTCACTAGATCTCGCTTCTATAGCCTGTTCCATAGACTCTTTCATACGACTCAACGTTTTATTAAAAGTATGATTAAAAATTGTTATTTCATTATTTGTAGCATCATTTAATTGTATTGAAGGATTCTCTAAGGAAAGAGAACTAAGCTGTTTTCTCATTTCTCTTATAGGGGATGTGAGCCTTTGGGAAATGAAATACATAATTATAAGAGAAACGAAGGCAAATAACATTCCGAAAATTAGAAATATATTTCTAAAAAAGTATACGGAGTTCATAAAACTGGTTTCGGGTTGTGTAAGGATTACAGTCCAATTCGTGTACTCAGAATGTTTTGTGTAAACCAGTTCTTTAACCCCTTTGAAGGGATCTTTAATAATTAAACCACTTTTGTCTTTCAGACTAGCATAAAAGGATATTTCAGAATTGTTATATTTATTTACTGGATAAATGACTTCTCCTCTTTCATTTAAAACATTCACACGCAAATCAGAATTAATATCCAATTTACATATTTTTTCTATTTCGGTGTTGGGAAGTTGTGCCTCAATATATCCTAAATGTTTGTTACCAGCATTGAAGGTATAAATAAGATTCCTAATGAGTGAAATATTAAGAGAAGGAGAATCAGATGACCACCAATCAGTATGTGGTGGCAAAATTATTGATTTATTTTGATCTTTTGATAATTCGGAAACCCAATATGAATTATTTAGCTGATTTTTTAATTCTAACGAAGTATTTTGATATTCACCAGAGGATATAAAGCTTGAATTATCGTTAAATAGGGATATTTTCTGGTCGAATACTTTGAAGAAGTTATTGGATATAAATATATTTCTTATTTTGTTCGAGTTTTGTATGTTGTAATCAAAATAATTTCCTTGATTTTTGTCAAAATCAAGAGCATCTAGCATAATATCTTGAATATCATTATTGAAATAAACCTGCATACATAATCTATCTAGTTCTTGAATTGAGGTATCCAATAAAGTTGAGACTTTATCTACATTTTGTTCCATACTTTTTATGGATTGGGATTGGAGTGTCCTAGACATATAAGTATATGCTATCGATATAAGGAGGAAAAGCAGGATAATAATGAAAAAAGAATAATAAATAAACATCTTTTTTTGGAAGCTTATATTTCTAAACATAATGACCTCCTTCATGAAAACATAGTATAGTTGCATTATAGCATAACTGAATAAAGTTGCAAAATTAATAGATGTATTAAAAATGCATGGAAACCAGTATTAAAAATCCATTCAATTAATTATAAAGTATATCTATAATAATCACGAGAGCTCTCAAAAACAATTATTAACGATATTAAATAGGAGGAATTTTATGATTAGGAAAACTTCAAGAATAGCAATATCTTTAATGTTACTGCTTTCTCTCATTGGTTCCGTGGTTGCATGTGGTTCAAACGATAGTAGTTCCACAACCACTACTGCAGTTTCAACTGTTTCAACAGCAACAGAACCAGTCAAAAAAGCTCCAGTAACATTTACACTTGCTACATTTAACGGATGGGGAACAAATGATCCTATACTTAAAACTGCTATCAAAGAATATAAAGAATTCAGTGGAAATACTGTTGAGTTGCAATTGTTTCCGGATGATCAGTTCTTAAATGTAATAAGGACAAAACTTGCATCAGGAGATGCTACTGATTTAGTTGATATTGCTGCTGATCAGACAACAATACCTACAACTTATTACGAACCATTGGATGGTCCTTGGGCTGCTAGTCTTAACCCACTTATGGCAGCGAAGGTAACGAGAGCGTCTGATAAAAAGATAACAACAGCTCCATATTCAGCGATGTCTTACCTTGGAGCTATTTATAATAAGGAGGTATTTGCTAAAGCTGGAGTTAAACCAGTCCTTAAGACTTATAATGATTTAATTGCTGCTTGTGAGGCAATTAAGAAGATAGGCGTAGCTCCTATACAGATTGCGAATAAGGATCAGGCAGGACACCTTTGGCAATATATAGGTAGTTCATATTTATTTAAAAATGAGTCTGATCTTGCAGCAAATATAATGTCAAATAAAGTAAAACCTCAAGATGATGCCGGAATGGTAGAATTATTTGAAAGAACTCTGTCACTAAAAAAATATCTAAAATCTGATTATGCATCTGCCACTGGGATGGATGCGCTGAAGCAGGTAGCTACAGGTGAGGTTGCAATGTTTGCAAACGGATCTTGGTGTTATGGAATATTACAGAAGGATTTCTCAGATAAGCTTCCAAATATTGGAATTATGCCTATCACATTAGGAGATGATTCTATTTCAGTAACTCAGACACTTGGAGGCTGTGGATTTTCCATACCTACTACTTCAAAACATAAAGTAGAAGCGGCTGAATTTATAAATTGGTTCTTACAACCTGAAAAGATAAAAGAATGGAGTCAATGGTCTCCTGGTACATGGCCATATAATGGAGTAGACACAGAGAAATCTCCATGGGATGATGAAATGAGTGGATATGTAGACCAAGGTCTTACTACCGACTTAGGGCTAGAAGGACAGTTTCCAAATTTTGATTTCGTTAAGAATGATGGATATGCGCTGAGCATTCAATCAATGTTTGTTGGAAAACCTGTAAAAGATACTTTAGAAGCTTGGTATAAAGGTATGTCAGATGTAAATAAGTCTAAGAGAACAACAGGCTGGTAAAATTAGATTTTGTATTTATATTTATATTCAATGAACTGGATATGCCCTAGAGTACTCTAGGGCATATAATTTATGGAGGTGATAGCTTAGTGAAAAAAGATCTAAATAGCAGAATATATACTCCTATCTTTATTATGCCTGCATTAGTGCTCTATTTTATTTTCTTTATTATACCCAATGTGGGCGGGCTTTTTGTAGGTTTCACTGATTGGACGACGCTATACTTTAAGAGCCCAAGATTTATTGGGTTGGATAATTTTATTAGTATGTTCAGTGACCCTATTTTCTTTAAGTCTATTTTTAATACTTTTTATTATACAATTGTTACTACTATTCTTAAAGTCTCACTAGGCCTTATTTTTGCTGTAATACTTAATAATAAAGTAAAACTTACAAATCTATATAGAGCAATTATTTTTGCACCGATTATGATGAGTACTGTGGTAACAGGATTGATATTTAGTGCAATATATCATCCTGAAAAAGGTTTACTAAATGTATTTCTAGGTAAAATAGGATTGGAAGTTTTGCAACAACAGTGGTTGTTAGATTCAAAGTTTGCTATGAATTCTATTTGTGCTATGGACGTCTGGATGGGCACAGGAATGTTGATGGCAATATTTTTAGCAGGTCTTCAGACCGTTCCGAAAGACTTCTATGAATCAGCAACAATAGATGGAGCAAGTTCTAGACAAATGTTCTTTAAAATAACGATACCTCTTATTGTACCTTCGATAACTGTTAATACGTCATTAGGTCTTATTTCAGGGTTGAAAGTTTTTGGACAGGTTTTTGTACTTACGAATGGTGGACCAAATGATGCAACTCAGGTAGTAGGTACTTTCCTATTTAAATATTTCGGACAAGGTATGCTGGGTTATACTTCAGCAGTAGGTATTGTCTTTACAATATTCATTAGTCTGGTCAGTTATTTCCAGATCGGCACTATGAGAAAGAAAGAGGTTGAGATGTAGATGAATAAAGTGAAAAAATATCTAATTGAAGGGATTATGGCTTTAGTAAGTCTACTATTTCTAGTTCCCCTATGGATGGTTTTAATAAATTCTTTCAAAACAATGCCAGAGTTATCAGAATTCGGTGTGTGGTTTCCAAAGGAATTCCTATTTAGCAACTACTTGCGAGTTTTTACTGAAGGGCATGCTTTGAGAGGACTATTCAATGGAATATATATTTCTACAGCAATAGTTGTTATTTCGGTTCTCGTGTCTTCTATGGCAGCTTTTTATATATCGAGATCGACAACACAATTATCAAAGTTTATGTATGTAGTATTTATTGCAGGAATCATTGTGCCGAGTGCGGTTATTCCCACATATATGATTTTATACTTTACCCACTTGACGAATACCTATTTAGGATTAATCCTTACTGGATCTACTACTGCACTTCCTTTTAGTATATTTTTATATGTTGGGTATGTCAAATCAGTTCCAAGGGCGTTGGATGAAGCTGCTTTAATAGATGGCGCTCCGAGATGGAAGATGTTTTTTCAAATAATCTTTCCTCTTATCAAACCTGCTACTGCTACTATTGCAATGTTTAATTTTTTAGGATCATGGAATGCAGTTGAGAGTATGTTGTATTTTGCAGGGCCAGATAAATGGACAATGCCTATGACGGTTTATGCTTTCTATGGACAGGTATATAACGAATGGGATGTTATCTTCGCGGATATCATTATTACTTTATTACCGTTATTTATAGTATATCTTGTTGGACAAAAATATATAATCTCTGGGATGACAGCTGGTGCGGTTAAGGCATAAAGAAAGGAGGAATGGAGACAGCAAAGAGCTATACGGGAAGGTGATAGGTATATTATAGTTTTAGTTCTGCCATTCAATATAATGGCAGAATGTAGTGATTTTACGGGAGGTTTGCTGAGTGAGAACTAGCTAACATATCAAACTAAGAGCGCTACGAGGAGTGATTGATTTGGAAAAAAAATTGACGGATGTACTGAAAAACCAGTATGACAATTATATACTTCCTTTCTTCTGGCAGCATGGAGAGGATGATGCAGTGCTTAAGGAGGAGATGGATAAAATATATCAATCCGGTATTCGGGCGGTATGTATAGAGTCTCGTCCTCATGAGGGTTTCTGTAAGGATGAATGGTGGGAGGATTTTGACCTCATCATGAGCGAGGCGGAGAAACTGGGCATGAAGGTATGGCTGCTAGATGACAAACACTTCCCGACTGGTTATGCCAACGGCTTAATCAAGGAAAAGTACCCACATTTGCGCAAATGGCATCTTCGGGAAGAGCATGTTGATGTTGCAGGCCCGCTAAAGGAGGCTGCATTTATAGCCAGGTTTGTCGATTCCTGTACTGGCGGACCAGATGGAGAAAGTCTAGTAGGTATCATGGCATGCAGACGTACCGGAAAGGGTGAGGAGTTGTCGGGGGAGTGCATTGATCTGACGGACCATGTGAAAGGGAATTTTGTTTACTGGGACGTACCCGAAGGTTATTTTCGTATATTCTTCCTGCTCAAGACACGTTACAGTGCAATAGGTCAGGAGGACTATATTCATATGATTGACCCTGCCTCGGTGGATGTGTTGATTGAAGCAGTATATGAGCCTCATTACCAGCGTTACAAGGAACATTTCGGTAATACTCTGACAAATACGTTAGGTGGGGGTCCCGGGTTTTATGAAAGTACCCTTGGTATTCCAGGTATGCCTCTGCCATGGCGGGATGATTTACCAGCCTTACTTTCAGAGCATATAGGAGAAGATGCTAGTTTACTACTCCCTGGTCTGTGGTTCGGTATGGGGGAGAAAACATCCTTAATTCGTACTGCATATATGGATACAGTTACAAACCTATACAAGGAGTGCTTCAGCATGAAGCTGGGCGATTGGTGCCGTGTTCATGGTGTTGAATACATCGGGCATATCATTGAAGACATGAATGCACATACACGGTTGGGCTGCAGTGCGGGGCACTACTTTCGAAGCCTCAGCGGTCAGGACATGGCAGGTATTGACGTAGTCCTTCATCAAATCGTACCGGGTTTTAACGAGCTTATTCACTCTGCACCCATCTCTGGCGGAAAAGCAGACCCAGCATTTTTTGATTACATGTTTGCAAAACTGGCTGCATCTCTTTCTCATATCCAGCCGCAGATGAAGGGACGCGCTATGTGTGAAATGTTTGGAGCATACGGTTGGGCTGAAGGTATGTCCATTATGAAGTGGCTCACTGACCATATGTTGGTGCGCGGTATCAATCATTTTGTGCCTCATGCTTTCTCACCCAAATACCCTGACCCTGATTGCCCGCCTTATTTTTACGCCCGTGTGAGAAAATCCACAGTATCTCGACTTTAAGGTTCTGATGAACTATACAAACAAGATGAGCCATTTGCTTACCGATGGGCTTCATATCGCAACTGCTGCAATTCTTTATCATGCTGGAGCTGAATGGTCCGGTGGCAAATATATGTTAACTGAGGTGCCGGCAAAAGTACTTTATGATGAGCAAATTGATTTTGATATTGTACCGGTGGATACGTTGCTCAACTATGCAAGGGTGGAAGATGGCAAACTGATAATAAATATGGAGCATTTCGACTGCCTAATCATACCTTATTCACAAATACTTCCCTTCCATTTCATCAAGATGTTGTCAGAGTTTTCAGACAAGGGGCTTTGTGTTATTTATGCGGATGGACTTCCAGAAAAGAGTAACGAAAACCTTAGTATATTGCAATATACAGAAAATTGTAAGCTTAAGGTGGTGCCTGTAGAAGAGCTCGCAGCCTACCTCATTCAATGTGGTTATTTCGATATTAGGCTTAAAAATAGAAATCGGCTGCTTCGATTCTACCATTATGAACGTGCGGGTACTCACTTTTACATGTTCTTTAACGAAAGCATGACAGATATTAATGAAACCGTTGTGTTCCAAATTACCGGAAAATATTATTATATTGATATTCTTCAG
>DATCID010000244.1:0-47448 GCA_036507975.1 Ruminiclostridium sp. | reverse complement strand
CAGATGAAGTTATAGCACAATATATCCAAAATCAAGACATTGAAGAAAATATGAAAGGTGATAACTTCGAGATTGGAAGACTTTAGGCGGCTTCAGCCGCAGACCGAACCTACCGGCTTCAGCCGGTAGTGGTTCAGTTTTAATGTTGATTATTAGCCGATAATGTGGTAATATACTAAACATATGAACGAAACAGTGGATAAAATCATATAAATATGTATGCTAATAATTGGGATTCATATTTCAACTAATTTTTATAACATACTTTAAAAATGGAGAACAGAATTATGTTTGCATATGAGAGAAAGAGTAAAATAATTGAGTATTTAGAGCAAAATGGTCAGGCTGAAGTAACCGTATTGTCAAATATGTTGGGTGTTGCAGCTGAGACAATACGTCGTGACTTGGGGGGGTTTGAAAAAAAGGGGATTCTGACTCGCACTCATGGCGGTGCCGTTATGGTGAACCGAAAAGAAAAAGAGTATCCAGTTCAAGTCAGGGTGATGAGAAACAGTACTGAAAAAAATAAGATTTGTATGCAGGCAGCCAAGTATATTAGTGAAGGAGATATGATTTTTGTTGATAATAGCTCCACTTTAATCAATTTGATTAAGCATATTAACGATAACATACGGATTACTATATTGACAAATTCAATTAATGTCTTGCAAGAATATGCATCTCAAAATAAAGAAAATATTACAATGATCTGTACTGGAGGTATATTTAGTAAAAGTAATTTGTCGTTATCAGGCTCAATTGCTGATAAATATACTTATGACCTTTTCCCCAACAAGGCTTTTATTTCTTGCCATGGGGTATCAACAGAATTTGGGTTTACTGATGGTAATTTTTTAGAAGTTGGGTTTAAAAGGGAAATGATAAAACTAGCTAGTAAGGTTTATTTTCTTTTAGATCATACCAAATTTGAAAAACTTGGCCCGATACGCCTTGGTGATCTAAAGATCTGTGATGTTTTGATTACAGATAAAGCACCGACAGATGATTTTTCTATTCAAATTAGCCAAGCAAATTCTAAGCTCGAACTGGTTATTTGTGATTAATGAAAAGGGAGTTGATTTGGTGGATTCGTCGATTAGCATTCTTGCCTGCGACATAGGTGCAGGGAGTGGCCGCGTCCTACAGGGAGTGTATAATGGTAATCATATTGATTTGACGCAGGTAACTCGATTTGGAAATGGATTAATAAAGATGGGTAATAGTCTCTATTGGGATATATTAGGCATATATAGAGAGGTGAAGGATCGCTCATATATTTTTGATATTGCTGATAAGCTTCTTTTCATCCCAGATTTACTAAATTATTTTCTAACGGGCCAAGTTCATAGTGAGTATACCTTATCGACTATTTCTCAGCTATATAATTATGAAAGTTGCGATTGGGATTATAAGTTGATGGAACGTTTGGGTATCCCTACACGATTGTTTTCTCCGATTGTTCAGCCTGGAACTATGTGTGGAAGTATTCTCCCTTCCATATGTAATGATCTTCATATTAACAGCATACCATTAATTGCCGTAGGTGCCCATGATACTGCATCGGCCATTGCTGCTATTTCAGAACCCGAAGAGCAGATCGTTTATATCAGCAGTGGAACTTGGTCTATTGTAGGAACTGAGACAGATGCACCAGTAATAAATGATACAGCATTTAAATACAACTTTTCTAATGAAGGTGGTGTAGGAGGAAAAATCCGCCTAATAAAGAATGTTATGGGAATGTGAATTTTACAGGAGATTCAGCGTAGGTTTGCCATTGCAGGCAGAAATTATTTTTTTAATGAATTATCTCATCTGGCGGAGGCTGCTGGTCCATTTGGCCCATTCATTGATCCTGATGATAATTGCTTCTATGAGCCAACAAATATGCCTGAAATGATCCAAAATTATTGCTGCCGTACTGGACAGAACATTCCGCGAACAGATGGAGAAATTTGTTCGAGCTGCATTAGTGGGCTTGGCCTTAAAATATAGGTATGTTACAGAGCAACTTGAAAAATTGGTTGGCCATTATTTTGGTAGTATCTATATTGTTGGCGGAGGTTCAAAAGATGAGCTTCTTTGCCAATTGACAGCAAATTGTTGTAAGCGGACAGTATATGCTGGTCCAGTAAAAGCAACTGCTCTAGGTAATGCTTTAACTCAGTTGATATCTCTCGGGGAATTATCTAATTTACAGGAAGCTAAGAGTTTAGTAAAGAGATGTTTCCAACCAGTTCAATATCATCAACGAGACGGGGATATATGGGATGAACATTATCAGATCTTTTTAAAAACTACAAAGTTTGATGTTCTTTCATAGGTTTGTACAAATTCCTGAAAATAAAAAAGTTGCTGTCCAATAAAAATTGAGGGCAGCAACTTTTTGTATATTATTTAGTTTTGTTTTACTTATTAGGCTATAGTATTATTCTCTCAGATATCTCTGGTGAGACAAACACTTTAATAAGGTCGCGATTAGTACGCAACTCGTGCATAGCTGACTCGAGCTCCTCTAAGGGCACTACCATGGAGAAGAGTGGACGTGGATCAATTCGATTATATTTCAGAAGATTAATAACATCACCCCAATCATTACCTATTCCTGCACACGAACCACTGACTTTCTTTTCGCCGAGAACAAATTCATAAGGGGGTAGAGCGGCGGTCTCTCCTTCAGGACAGACTCCGAATGCTTCGACTTTACCGCCTCTACGAACCATAGCAAAAGCTTGTTCGTAGGTCTTTGTGGTTCCTACTGCCTCAAGGACGTAATCGGCACCAATTCCATTGGTCAATCTCTTAACTTCAGCAACTGGGTCGCTTATTTCATTTATATCTATTGTGATATCTACACCCATGGCTTTGGCCATAGCAAGTTTAGCAGGGCTGTCACCAATGACAATAACCGGGGCCGCACCACGTAGCTTAGCCATTGAAGCATGCAGAATACCAAGACCGCAACCGATGATAACAACACTTGATGAAATTTTGCAATCCATCTTTTTTGATGCCTGCAAAACAGCAGCCATAGGCTCGATAAATGCAGCTGAATAATTGTCGATTTCATTAGGGATAAAATAACAATTCTTCCATGGTACTTTTACATATTCTGCGAAGGCACCATCTGTATGGATCCCAAGTTGAGTGAATGTTTGACAAAGGAGTTCTTCACCTCTTCTACAAAAATAGCACGTTCCACACGGCATACAAATATCTACAGATACACGATCGCCGATCGAAAGTCCCTTTGAGTTAGAGCCGACGGCTTCAATAATTCCCCAAAACTCATGTCCAGATATCATTGGAAGATACTCTGATGCATACTTACCATTGTAGATTTTCCAATCAGTGCCACAAATGCCACACATTTTAACCTTGATTAGAACTTCATCTTCATTAATGATGGGTACTGGAACTTGTTTTAGAGACATTTTGCCAGGTCTTTCAATTACCTGAGCTTTCATAGCTTTTGGCATACTTTTTCCTCCTATGAATTAATTTAGGTACACTTGCCCTGAAACAACTTGTCTTTACGTCCTTCATAAGGGGCTTTGATCAATAAAGGTTTAAGATAAGCTGCAGTTTTAACAACACCATCGGCACGGCTCATAGTAACATCCTCATGTTCATAACTCAGAACGTAATTGTATCCGACCATAGACAACTCGGTAATGATTTTCTTCCATTGGACATTACCCCAACCAGGGATACGGAAGCGGAATGTACGGTCAAGGCGTTGCCAATCTCCCTGCATTAGAATACCCCCAACAGGCAAATTGTGTTCTACAATTTCTCCATCTTTAGCATGTACATGAAAAATTCTGCTGCCCAGTCTATCAATGAAGTTTTCTACCTTTAAACCTAGATATATAAGATTGGCAGGATCAATGTTGAAACCGAGGGAAGGGTGTTCATCTACTAGTTTAATAGCACGTTCGGCAGTATGTATATCATAGATGAAATTATTTGGATGAGGTTCCACAGCAAATTTAACACCATATTCCTTAAATTTGTCAAGAATAGGAACAAATTTTTCTACAAACTCCTGCTCCATTTCTGACCAACCTTTTGCATAGGGAAATGGAAAATACCGTCCAAAGTTTTCTACACCGGTAAAACCAACTACGACAGGAACTTCAAGAGCATTAGCCGCCTGAGCTGTTCTAAGGAGGCTTTCGGTACCAAAGCGAATCTTCTCTTCTTTTGTACCTAAAAAGATCGAGTCAGTGTCAATACCATGAGGTCCCATAATTAAAAGGGAATCGGCATGATTGCTTAATGCAGAAATAGTTAAGCCATAATTTCCAATCATTGACCGAAGCTTTTCCGCATTATTACCTTTGAGTACTAATTTAGCATCAAATTGACCATTATCTTCATAAGCTGGAATTTCAAGTGCCTCGTAACCATTTTCGGCTGCCATTTGAGCAACTGTTTCCAATGGCAATTCCGTATAATTTGCAGTAAAAAATCCTAGTTTCATTTGTAGAGATCCTCCTTTTCTTTAAAGAGCAATTGTGATATTAATTGTAATAAGAATTTTAGTTTAAGCTATTTTGCTTTCAATAATCTGATTAATTCATACCCCTATGTCAAATTTCTACATTCTAGTAGCCACAGTAATATGATTAAGTTTTATGTTTGATGGCTTAATGTTTATTTTAGACCGATAATGTTTGGATGTCAATTAAATAATGATATTGCATTTAATGAATGTGCATATATGTGCAATAATATCACAATATGCTACTTGAAACACACTTTTTTCTGTGGTATACTCACCAGTGAAGCAAAAAATCTCTTTCTAACCACATAAACGGTTAATGATTCTGTGTATTTGGTAAAGAGAAATTTGTTTTTTCAGTGAAAATTAATATATTCTGTTTATGAGTCATTTTATTTAGGAGGTAATTTTAAATGGATTACAAACAAACGCTTCTTTCACCTATTAAGATAGGTACTCGTACATGCAAAAATCGTTTTTTTATGCAAGCAATGGAGTGCACCGATGCGGACGCTCAGGGCAACCCATCAGATTTGACTTACCAGCGTTATGAAAACCTGTTTCGTGGGGAAGCTGGTTTGGTAAGCTTAGAAGCTATCTCTATAACGGATCAGAGTAGATCAAGATTGAATCAATTGATGATTAAGCCAGAAAACTTAAAAGCTTTAACCAATTTTGTAAAGCGAATGAAAGAAATCAATCCTGATTCCTTATTCATTTTTCAGTTGACACACTCAGGTGAATTAAGTAACCCTTCATTCTCTCGCCGTGTATGTGTAAAGCCACTTCCTGGATATGGCGGAGATGTTATGACAGAAGAGGAAGTGGACAAAATCATGGATGAGTTTGTTCTCTCGGCAACGATTGCACATGAGGCGGGCGCTGACGGTATTGATATGAAGCTTTGCCATGGCTATCTTGGTTCTCAGGTATTGAGACCGTATAATGACCGTTCTTGGAAATACGGTGGCAGCTGGGAAAATCGTCGCCAGTTTGCTTTTGACTTATATGAGAGAATTCAAAAAGCGGTTAATGATAAGGATTTCCTTATTGGCTCGAAAATATCTGCTTGGGAAGGTTTCCCTGGTGGCTTTGGAACTTCTGGACCAAACTCTCCAATTATGGATTTGAAAGAACCAATAGACCTTATTAAGGGACTAGAAGAACGGGGAGCTCAATATTTCATTCAATCAGCAGGTAGCCCTTCAATCACAGTGAGCTTAACACAAGCTGATAAGAGCGCACCTTACTTTGCTTATCTGCATCCGACTTTTTCAAAAGCATTTAGAGACAACTTAAAACCAAGTACTGTAGTTATAGGATCGAATTACTCTGTATATAGAGATGGTAAGAATAAATTATCTGCGGTTTCGCCAGAGAACAGCTCAATGTTTAGTTTTGGCGCAAAAAATATCCAAGAAGGCATTACTGATATGATAGGACTTGGTCGACAGTCGTTTGCCGATCCACTCTTGCCACTTAAGCTCAGAGAAGGACACGAAGATGAAATCAAATATTGTACCATTTGCGACAATTGCCTTGAACTCCTTATTCAGCAGAGTCCGATAGGCTGTTGTACTTACAATAAGTACTATACTGACGTACTTGTAAATACTAGAAAAGAAAAAGGCAAACTGAAAGTAAATCATACATAAAGTAATACAAATAATATATATTAATAAATCTTAGTTTGCTTGGTATCAGAAGTATGGCAATTGGTGTTGTTATGGGGGAAATAGGCGAGAATATTCTCCAAACTTTGCAAAGTATGAATATTGATGTGCAGTTTCTGAAACTTTCGCAAGGTAACTCGAGAATAAACTATGTACTTGTCGACAAAGAGAATAACTGTACATTGATTTCTGAAAAAGGACAGCGATAGTCTTGTTATTGATAGACTAATTGAATATTATACTGCACTAATCCGTGGGCGATATTGTCGTCATTTCTGGAGATGCTTCAAATCAAAAGGATACTGGATTACAGGATGCCTTGATTGATATTGCGAAAGCAAAACACGCTAAAGTTTGTTTGGATGCTAGTGGAGGACACTTGTCTGCGGGTATCAAGAAGGGGTTCTTTCAAGAGAATGTCGAATGCATGCAATGTTACTCAAGAATATTCCAGAAATCGGTGCTGTAATCCATGCTCATTCGGAATACACCATGGTTTATGTTTCCACTGGAAAACCTATACCTTCTGTAACAGAGGCAACTCTAAAAATGGGTGATTGCCAATTAGTTGAGCAGGCAAAAGCATTTTCGGAAGATTTAGCTGAGAATGTTTATGATTTCTTCAAGGATAAGAGAGAGACATTGAAAAAGACAGGTTTGTGTGCATTGTTGCCTATGCATGGTACGGTTGCTGTTGGCAAGCATTTGGAGCAAGCTTTTAGTGTTGTAGAAAGAATCGAATGTGATGCCAAATGTAATATTATGCGCAAACTTATTTGATTTTCATAGATAATAGCTCGGCCTTAATCAATTCGATTAAAGTCGTACAGGAACAAGCAATTCAACATAAGGATAATGTTACAATATTTTTCCAGACAAGGCCTTTGTATCTTGCCATAGTGTATCAACTGAATTTGGATTTACTGATGGCAATTTACTATAGGGTAGGTTTAAAATGGTTATTTGTGAGTGAATGGTGCAAAAAAAATCGACTTTCACTAATACTTTCCATTGCTAGAATTATAAAATTTTTGCAGTGAATTATTACGCGCAGACATTTTTTAAAATGTGTAGTTAAGTTTATACAGCGGTGTAAAATTCACAAGAAAACAATTGCCGAAGGGGGTAAAAAATGTATTTAAAATTAGAAGATATAGCCGGAATGATTGATTTGAGCTGTGTGAGGACTACCAGCTGCGAAGATGAAATAATTGAACTTATAAAAAACGCTCAGAAATATAAAATTGGGCATGTTGCAGTCCTACAATGCTTTGTTCCTCTAGTGAGAAAAATGTTGGAGCATGATCCTGAAATTAAAATTGTAGGCAATGTGAGTTTCCCTTCGGGTTCGGACTCAACTTCAATAAAGGTAGCTCAGGCAAAAGAGTTAGTATTGGAGGGGTGCAATGAAATCGACATGGTAATAAATGTAGGAAAGCTACGATCAAAAAGTTACTCTGAAGTTGAAGAGGACATAAGAGCAGTTGTAGAAGCTTCAAACAAGCTTCCTGTAAAGGTTATCATTGAAACGCCTTATTTAACTTTAGATGAAATCAAGAAAGCATGTGAAATCATTATGAACACCGATGCTGCCTTCGTCAAAACAAGTACGGGTTGGACAGAAAAAGGTACAACGATTGATGATATAAAAGCAATCAAAGCAATTGTTGGAGAAAGAGTTAAAATAAAGGCTTCAGGGGGAATTAGAGATTTAGATACACTCATAGAAATGTACAGACTTGGTACCCAAAGATTTGGAGTAAACCTTGTAAGTGGAAAAAGGATATTAGATGATTGTATTAGCCGTGGGGGGGAAGTAGTAATTTAAAACAAAGCTATTTTACTCTTTATGCTTGTATTTACTAACTTTTAAATCTTTGTTAGATGAATGGAGATAACCATGTGCAAACGAATAATTTCTTATGATCTAGGCACCGGTGGCAACAAAGCATCCTTATATGATGTTGCTGGGAACTGCCTTTCTAGCGCTTTTGTGCCTTATAACACTTACTATCCTTACGTTGGGTGGCATGAGCAGTGTCCTGAAGATTGGTGGAATGCGGTTGTTGAGAGTACTAGGATACTGCTTGAGAAAAGTGGAGAAAACAAAGACAATATAGAATGCTTGGCTATTTCAGGGCACAGCCTTGGTGTTGTTCCTATTGATGAAAAGGGTGACCTACTTCGGAAAACAACCCCAATATGGTCAGATATCAGAGCACAAAAAGAATCAGAGGGCTTCTTCGGCCTCGTTGATAGAGATGAATGGTACCTCACAACAGGTAATGGATTTCCAGCTGCGTGTTATAGTATTTTTAAAATAATGTGGTATAAAAACAATGAACCTGAAATGTTTAATAAAATACATAAGATTCTGGGAACGAAGGATTATATTAATTTCAAGCTGACAAACGTTATAAAAACGGATTATTCTTATGCTTCGGGAAGCGGAGTTTACGATCTCAAGAAATGGTGCTACCAAAAGGATTATATTGCAGCAAGCGGGGTTCCAGACTATATCTTTCCTGACATAGTGCCATCTACCTATGTGCTAGGAGAAATTTCTAAGGATGCTGCGACTTTGATGGGCTTGAATCAGAGAGTAAAGGTTGTCTGCGGAGGTGTTGACAACTCATGTATGGCGGTTGGTGCCAAGAATATCGAAGAAGGCCGGGTTTACACATCATTGGGTTCCTCAGCTTGGATTGCTGTATCCTCTAAAAAGCCAATCTTAGATAAAGTATTAAAGCCTTATGTTTTCGCTCATGTAATTCCTAACATGTTTACATCAGCAGTAAGTATTTTTTCGGCGGGTACATCGTTTACTTGGATAAGAGATAATATATGCGGAGATTTGATGGATAAAGCGCACGAACAGAATATGGACGCATATGCTTTAATGGATATTTTAGCCGAGGAAGCTCCTGCAGGTTCAAATAAGCTGCTCTTTAATCCCAGCTTGGCAGGCGGCAATTCCCAAGATCCTAGTGTAAACTTACGTGGGGCATATATCGGACTCGATTTAAAGCATGGCAAACCTGAACTTATCCGTTCTGCAATGGAGGGGATAGCAATGAATTTGCGTCTAAGGCTTGATGTTTTGAGAAGTTACTGTCAACTCCAGGAGGAAATGCTGCTAGTTGGTGGAGGAAGTAAAAGTAAGTTATACAGGCGTATTTTTGCAGATGTTTACAACACAAGAATTACAAAGACTAATATTGATCAGGATGCGGGTGCTTTAGGTGCAGCAGCAATCGCTGCAGTTGGGTGTGGGCTTTGGAAGGATTTCAGAGTTATAGATAGCGTTCACAAAACAATCGAAACTGTTGAGCCTGACAGAGCGAACAGTATTAAATACGAAAAGCTTCTTCCAGTTTTCGAGTATGCCACTGCTTGTCAAAGTAAAATATGTGATGAACTAAAAAAAATTGAACTTTAGAAAGATATTGACTAAAAAGTAATGAGCTGATAAAATGAATGCAACATGTTATAACGTTATAATATTATGAGGACATAGAATATTGTATACTGAAGAAATACAGGGGGGGGTGAATCTAGATACAATTGTCTTTAATTATCGCATACTACGATTTACTTACTTGAAAATTTTTAAACAAAGAATGTTTCAGAAAGTATGTAGAGAGTAAAAAGATGTTGAATAGTATATCATTATATTTTAATGAAGACGCATTGTGAGGATTTACAATGTGTAATATAATATATTTAACGTAGGAATCATATTCTTCTATATATGAATGATTAATATTAGTAAAGGATAATAAACAACCTGTTAAGGAGTGAATAGTTTGTTGGATAAATTTCAGCTTTTGCCATTATATTATCAAGTTAAGGAAAAATTGATGGATAAAATAACCAATAAGTATTTTGAAATAGGTGATTTGATACCATCAGAGACTGAATTGCAGGAGACTTACAAGGTTAGCCGGATAACAATTAGAAGGGCTATACAAGAACTTGTGCAAGAAGGTTATTTGTCGACTCAGCAGGGTAAGGGTACCTTTGTGAGTAAGCCAAAAGCGAGTCAGGAGCTTGATTTCATTACAGGCTGGGCAGAAACTATGAATAGCTTGGGAATGCATCCTCATACTGAAAATTTATCCTTCACTGAAGAGCCAGTATCTACGACTGTGGCTAAGTATTTAAATATACATCCAGGTGATATGGTTTATAAATTGTATAGAATTAGATATGTCAATAACGAACCCATTTGCCTGATGACAAATTATCTTATTCCTACGATTGTTCCTGGGATTTTGGAAAAAGGTCTCATTAACGAGTCGTTGTATGAAACGCTCGAAAAAGTGTATGGCATTGCCTTAAACAGAGCGGAAGAGATCGTTGAGGCTAAAGCCGCGAAAGCAAAAGAAGCCTCGCTTTTGCAAATTATAAAAGGATCACCACTCTTGCATGCTACACGTGTTACATATGATATAAATAATCAGCCAGTTGAATTGGTTTATACTTTAACTAGAGGAGATAGGTATTCATATACCATAAAACTTTCAGGAAGACAAAAACCCCTTAACTGACATAAAAGGAAGCATGTGACCCCACTAAAAAAAATATGGCCAAACTTGTTATATCGTTATAACGGTATAACCAACAAAATGAGCTATTAAAGTCTATAGTATTACAAATCGATAAAGAAAGGGGAAAGAGTATGAAAATAGGTCTATTTACAGCTACATACCTTGATATGAAGCTAGAGGAAGTATGCAAGTTTTCATCTGGATTGGGTTTTGAAGCAGTAGAAATACCTGCATTTACAGGAAGCCCACATCTCGATATTGATGAGATTATTAAAGGCAACAATGTCAAACAATTAAAGAAGATGGTAAACAGTTATGGAATGATAATATCTGCTCTAAGCAACCATACAGAAGGACAGATAGTACTTGGACCATATGGCAAGGACACTGATACCATATTTAAAGGAACGAAGGAAGAGAAGATAAAATTTGGCACAGAAAGGATGATAAAGACAGCTCAGGCCGCAAGTGCGCTGGAGGTGCCTGTGGTTAACGGCTTCATAGGCTGCGAAAATTTTGGAAGGTTTTTCCCATTTCCATATTCAAACGGTTGGTCTGACATGGAAGTGGAATTTGCAGAAAGATGGGGAAAAATACTTGATAAGTTTGCTGAATATGGAGTAAAGTTTGCACATGAGCCACACCCTAACCAATTGGTATACAACATAGAAACTGCTTTGAGAAGTGTAGAACTCATGGGAGGAAGAAAGGAATGGGGTTTCAACTTTGACCCTGCCAACTTAATCTATCTTGGCATAGATGTTGAGAACTTTATTGATGAACTTGGGGATAGAATATACCATGTGCATGCAAAGGATGGAGAAATTGTATCCCATAATGTGAAGAGGTCGGGAATGATGCCGCAGGGAGACTGGCAGAGGCTTGGGAGAGGTTTCCGGTTCAGGATACCTGGATGGGGTTCTGTTCCTTGGAAGAAGGTTATCACAGAGTTGTCCCTGGTAGGATATGACTATGTTATGAGTTATGAGCATGAGGATGTAACCATGAGTAGGCAGGATGGAATAACAAAAACAATATCCTATCTGAAGCCACTGATTATAGAAAAACCGTATGAAGGCAGAAATGATATATTGTTTAATTGATATAGGAGGGTGAATGAATCATGGCAAATTTAATGAGGGCCGCAGTATTTGAAAAACCGGGTGTCATAACAATAAAGCAAGTACCCATCCCACAAATAAATGACAATGAAGTATTGATAAAAGTAAAATACACAGGGATATGTGGAACAGACTGGAGTATTTTCAAAGGAATGTACTCTGCGGACAAACTACCAATGATCTCAGGACATGAGTTTTCGGGTGATATTGTAGAGGTCGGTAAAGGTGCAAGAGGCTTAAAAGTTGGGCAAAGAGTAACAGCGGATATAAATATTGGATGCGGCACATGTTTCTACTGCATAAGGGGTGAGAAGCTTTTATGTAATGAGTTTACACAATTAGGAATACATACGGATGGAGCCTTTGCCGAGTATGTTAAGGCTCCGTGGTCACAAGTGCACATCCTTCCGGACGGATTAAGTTATGAAGCAGGAGCATTTATTGAACCTGTATCTTGTGTCATCCATGAAGCGAAGGCAATGAATGCAAAATTAGGAAGCAGTGTTGTAGTCATAGGGTGTGGTCTGGGTGTGTTGCATGCTAGATTGGCAGTACTTCGAGCTTGTGCGCCTGTCATTGTAATAGGAGATAACGAAAAGAGGCTAAATATTGCAAAACAAATGGGCGCTGATTATATCATAGATATCAATAAGGTTAAGGACCCAGTTGCAGAAGTCAAAAGGCTCACGGGAGGAAGAGGAGCTGATTATGTAATTGAAGCTGTGGGAAGATCATCCACTTATGAGCAGGCATTCCAGATGTTAAGAAGAGGCGGAACACTAGCTGCATTCGGTATTGCAGGAGAACAGGAAACGATTGAGGTAAGACCATATGAGTTTGTGCTTGGAGAAAAGAAAGTAACAGGGTCTTGTGCGGGAGTGGGAAGTGACTGGACAGATGCAATGACATTGATTTCGCAGGGGAGAATTAATCCAGAGGCATTATTTTCAATGAAGGTTCCGTTGGAAGATGTTGAGTGGGCTTTATGCGAATTGAAAAAAAATCCCAACCTGTTCAAGATATTTGTATCTCCAGAAATCTCGGAAAGAGAAATTCTGTAATGATTTGAAAGAGTGCAGCCATTTCAATTGCGGTGGCTGTACTACTATATTAAGGAGTGCATTATTTTGAAAATTGGAAATATTGATCATATAGCTATTAATGTAATGGATTATCAGAAGTCAAAAGATTTCTATGGGCGGATCCTTGGATTTAAACAGTTGCAGACAGTGGACTGTGGTGATTTTAATATCACTTACTTTGAGCTTCCCAATGGATCTCGGCTAGAACTTTTTGATTATCACAGTAATAACTGTAATAAAATTAGAGAAGAAAGTGATGTTGGATTAAGACATTTGGCTTTCCAAGTAGAAGATGTTAGTACATGTGAAATGGAACTTAGGAGTTTTGGGGTAGAAATTACTCTTCCTACCTGTGATTTGATAAATCTAGCGGCACGTGTACTTTTGTTTTCTGACCCTAACGGTGTGATAATTGAATTTTGTGAAAAGCTTTAACCAATTTTGTAAAACGAATGAATGAAATCAATTATGATTCCTTATTCAGCAGAGTTCTATAGGCTGTTGTACTTACAATAATAATAATAATATTCTTTTAATATAAAGAAGGATAATTAGAAATCCTGTCGAATATATTATATAAAACGTTTTATATAGTAATTATTCTTATTGATGAACAGAGTCATTGGGATCGGAAATACGGAATTTATTTGGAGGATTATTATGCCCTCTTCTTTGAAAGATGTTGCGGCACTAGCGAGGGTTTCCGTCACGACGGCCTCTAATGCGTTAAATGGCAAACAAGTAAATGAACAAACTCGTGAAAGGGTTCTTGAGGCTGCAAAAAAGTTGAAATATCATACAAGCGTGATTGGAAGGAACTTAATTACAAACAAATCTAACACAATTGGCATGTATATATTTAACTCAAAGAAAAGTAGAGATATGACTGAGGAAATATCATATTACTACGCAATGATTAAGGGTGCTCTAGCAAGTATTCAAAAGCATGGATATGTTTTCAATTTTGAGGTCATTTACTGGGAGGATATGGATGATGATTCCTATATAGCAAAGAAAGTCTCTAGCAGGTCTGTTGACGGAATGATTTTAGTGCCACAGTTCATGTATTACTACAGTTTCCTTTCAGTATTAGAAGAAGAACATTTTCCTTATGTAATAATAAATCCATATATTAGCATTAAACCTGAGAATGGCGTACGTATTGATAATTATAAAGGTGGATATTTAGTTGCCGACCATTTATTGAGTCTAGGGCATAAAAATATGGCTTTTATAAATGGACCGCAGGATCATAAAGATTCCGATGACAGGGAAAGAGGATTTCTGTCCAGACTTTTGGAAAGTGGGATAAAATACGATAGGAATGATATCATATACTCTGATTTTACAAATGATGGCGGTTATATAGCTACTAAAAAGATTTTAGAAGAAAAATCAAATAAAATCAGTGCAATATTTTGTGCAAACGATTATATGGCTTCTGGTGCTATGACTGCAATATGTGAGTTGGGAATGAAAGTACCTGATGATATATCCATTGTGGGATATGATGATATTGATATTGCGCGGTGTGTTTACCCGAAGCTTACAACCATAAGAAGTGCTATCAAAGAACTTGGGTTTAACGCGGCGGAAAGGTTATTTGAGCTTATAGAAAGAAAGGATAATGATGATGAGCTTCCCGAAATAGTCTTGGAGCCTAACCTTATTATTAGAGGATCAACAAAGAAAATTTAATTATTTTGTCTTTATGTAAAACGTTTTAGATACGGACGTAATTAGAACTTGAATATAGCTTACATAATGCGATTGAGATAATAATAACTATTTGTAAAACATAATACAAAATTGAAAGAGGCGAAAACTTGTGAAAGCTCGGTTATTACCAATTTATTTTAAAAATGCAAAAAATGATGAGTTTAATTGTCAGATTGATAAACTCAAAGAATTACTTGCTGAACAGGCAGAGTTTTTAGAACCTGTAGAATTAGGTTCATATCTTCCTGAAGCAGATGCTATTGTTTTTCCTGTGCTAATCGGAGAGGCCTATAAGCAGGTAGAAGAAATTAAAAAAATAACTAAACCTCTAATAGCACTAACTTCAGAGTTTGGAACTGTGGCGATGTGGGACTGGGAGATCATTACTTTCCTCAAAGCTGAGGGCTTGAAGGTTTTTGCGCCATATGACCTTGAACTTACGAAAGTCATATGCCGTGCATTTGGAGTAAAGAATGAAATGAAACATACAAAATTTCTTGTTTTTCAAGATGAACCAGGTGAATCCGGCATGCAGCCTGAAATATTTAAGCGCTTCTATTGGTGGGAAGACAGTTGCACTAAATTAATGGAGGAAAAATTTAAGATTAAAATAGTAAAAAAGAGCTTTAAAAAGCTTGCTGAGGATGCAAAAAGTATTCCAGATGCAGATGTGCAAAGTATACTCAAGAAATTGGACGTGAATAAAGAAGGTGTATCTGATAGGGCTATGAACTCTGCTCTTAAAATATATCTTGCTATTAAGCGTGAAATTGATAAAGAGGGGGATGTTGGAGGTGTTGGGATCAATTGCCTGAATGAATCCTCATATTCGGATACGACGCCATGCCTTGCCTATAATATGCTATTCCAGGAAGACGGTATTCTATGGGTTTGTGAAGGGGATACCATGTCCTTGATGACGAAATATATGGTTTATAAATCATTAAAAGCGCCCATCGTAATGAGCAATTTATATCCTTTTCTTATGGGAATGGCAGCACTCAAACATGAAAAAATTGATAAGTTTCCTGATATTCATGAACCGGAGAATTGTATTCTTGTTGCTCATTGTGGTTATTTTGGATTGACCCCCCAATGTTTTTCCTGTGAATGGACTCTTAGACCAAGCGCTCTACAGATTGTTAATGAAAACGCAATTGCCGTTGATGCCAAGATGCCTTTAGGAAATGTAACACTTGTTAAACTGCATTCATCGTTTGACAAACTGCAGGTGATAGAGGGAAATCTGGAGCAGTACGCCCAATATCCAGGATCTGACTGCAGGAATGGGGCCATTATTCGCGTGAGGAACGGACGTAAACTAATGGATTTGCTCTATTCACATCACAGCTGCATTGTTACAGGTCACAAAAGCGCTGAACTTGAACTGGTGGCAAAGGTGTTTGACTTAACGATACAAGGTGATTATTAAGCTCGCAAAAATAATATTATTTGAAGGAGATGGTTTAGTATGAAAAAAATCAATATAGGTATGATTGGATACAGATTTATGGGAAAAGCCCATAGTTTTGGTATTGAAGCGGCTCCTTTCTTTTTCAAGAATGGTATTCAGCCTGTGAAGAAGGTTATTTGTGGTAGATCTGAGCATCTGGTAAAGCAGGCTGCACAGGAGTTCGGTTGGGAAGAGTATAGCACCGATTGGGAAGAAGTTATTAATAGAGATGATATTGATTTAATAGACATAGCAACACCGACAAATCTGCACAAGGATATTGCGATAGCAGCTATCAAAGCCGGAAAGCATGTGTTTTGCGAGAAGCCGCTTTCTTTAAATGCAACTGACGCAAAGGAAATGCTGGAGGCTGCTGAAAAATCGGGTGTTATGCACATGTTGGGACACAATTATAGAAGAGTTCCAGCCATTGCATTGGCTAAAAAGATGATTGCTGAAGGCAAACTGGGAGAAATATACCATTTTAGAGGAGTATACCTTCAGGATTGGATTATGGATCCCAATTTCCCACTCACTTGGCAGTTGGATAAAAAGATTGCTGGTGCAGGTCCACATGCAGATCTTAATTCTCATGTTGTAGATTTGGCAAGGTATCTGGTAGGTGAACTTGATAAAGTTATTGGTATGGAAGAAACTTTTATAAAAAGGCGCCCGAAGGCTGCTGTAGAGGAAAAACTGAATTCTATGCTTACCAATGAGGGCAAAGTTGCCACTGAATATGGGGACGTGACTGTTGATGATACAACAGCTTTTCTTGCAAAGTTCAAGGATGGAGCTGTAGGTACTTTTGAAGCTTCTAGATTTGCTGGCGGAAGAAAAAACCATGAGAGAATAGAAATAAATGGAAGCAAGGGAAGCATCTCGTTCAATTTTGAAAGAATGAATGAACTGGAATACTGGTCAAAGGAAGATGACCTCGAGGTACAAGGATTCAGAACTATACTGGTCACAGAAGGATGTCATCCCTATATTTCAGCTTGGTGGCCTGCTGGGCACGTTATAGGCTATGAAAACACTTTTGTCAATGAATTTGCTGATTTATTCAAATGTATAAGTGAGAGCACAAAACCACAACCCAATTTTTATGATGGCTGGAAAAATGCCCAGGTATTGGATGCAGTTGCTAAATCAATTAAGACATTAACTTGGGAAAATGTAGATTGACAGGCGGGTTTGTGACAGCTTGTTTAAGATCCACAAGATTTATATTTAGCTACTAAAAAATCTAAATAAATAAAACTGTTATTATGAGGAGGATGTAATTATGAAAATCGGAATTGACAGTTATTGTTACCACCGATTCTTTGGTGAAGTATATCCAGGACAGAAAATACCCACAAAGAACATGACAATGCATGATTTTCTAAAACGGGCAAAAGAACTTGATGTGGATGGCGTATCCCTTGAGTCATGCTTTTTCCCAAGTTTTGAGGATAGCTGGCTTGCGGAGCTCAAAGCTCAACTGGACGAGTATGGTTTCGACAGGGTATATGCCTGGGGGCACCCGGATGGATTGGAACGTGGAAAGAACTGGGATGCTTATAATGACATGATCGCTAATATACCAAGAGCTAAGGCTATCGGTGCAGATGTGATGAGAGTTGTTGGAAGCAGTCTTATGTTTCGCCACGAACCGCATGAACCGCAAATTGATGCTTTAATCAAAATGTTTAAGGAAGCAGTAAAGGTAGCAGAACATTATGGAGTGAAGCTAGCGGTCGAAAATCATATCGATTTTACAGCTGATGAAATTCTTAGTTTACTAGAAGGTGTGGGATCTGAGTACCTTGGGTTGAATTTTGATACGGGTAATTTCTTACGGCTGCTTGATGATCCAGTTAGAGGGATGGAAAAGCTAGCACCCTATGTATATGCAACACATGTAAAGGATCTTTTTCCAGACAAGAATGCATCCCCTACGGATTGGTTCTTCTTTGCGGGCGTACCTGTAGGCAGAGGGCTGATTGACAACCAAAAATTGGCGGAATATTTGCATAAAGCTGACTTCAAGGGTTTTCTAGCAGTGGAAATTGACTGCCCACATACCGAATGGACTGACTTAGAGGATGAGGCTGTTGCTATCAGTGTAAAGGAATTAAAGAAGATTGCTTCGGCTTATTGACAATAGTATGTAAGTGTAAGAATTCCAAATTAATGATGTTTTTAGTCTATGTAGTATTCACTCAGACTCTTGTAGGCAGAAAACTGCCTTTTGAGAATAATCATTTAAAGGATGGTATAAAAATGAAGAAGATTTTATGTGTTATTCTATCTACTCTTTTCATTGTAAGTATGGTTGCTTGCGGTAGTGCTCCAGCGGCAACAACTACATCTACAGCGTCAACGACTACAGTGGTTCCAGCGGCTTCAACTGATACAGCTACTCCTGCCGCAGACAAGCCACTCATTGGCATCAGCGTACCTCAGGCACCAACTGGATGGGTTGCAGCAGTTCAGTACTATGCCAACAAACAAGCAAAAGAACTTGGTTTGAACTTTAAGATCCTTGCAGCGGCTGACCCTAATGAACAAGCCAGCCAGATTGATGATCTTATCAACATGAAACCTGTAGCAATCATCCTGATGCCTTGCAATGACCAAGTTGCAGTAGCTGCTCAGAAGATTAAGGATGCAGGTATCAAGCTAATAGACTTTGACAGAACAATAAATCCAACAGTACCTGACTTTTACCTGGCCGGTGACAATTACGGAATAGGTGTTGAAGGTGCAAAATACATAGCAGAGAAACTAGGCAAAAAAGGTAGTGTTATCGTTTGTGGTATTGCTGCCTATGGAGATGCTGTTAATGGTGAACGTATTAAAGGTTTCACAGACACAATCGCCACATTAGCTCCAGATATTAAAATACTAGGTTCATATGACAGCGCAAATGGAGCTCCTGAATCAGGTCTTAAGACTATGACAGATGCTCTCCAGGCTAACAAAGTTATTGATGGCGTATTCTCAATAGATGATGAACTATCTGTTGGTCTATATCAAGCAATCACTGAACAGAAGAGAACTGATATTAAGGTTTTAACAGGCGGCGGCGGAGCACAGTCATACTTTAAACTTATGGATCAAGCACCGGCTGATGTTTGGCTTGCAAGCGCACTATATACACCTAGCATGATCGTAGATTGTGTAAAGATGGCAGATGCCATTATCAAGGGTACATCTCCTGCAGCAAAGACAATTGTACCTTCAAAAATCGTTGATAGGGCTAATGTCAAAGACTATATTGACGCAGGTTCACCATACTAAGATTTTAGATTAAGCGAATAATCAAGTGTATTACAATGCTGAAATTCGGGAGTGTTAAATTTCCGAATTTCAGTGTAACTTAATCACGAGAGGTAAGAAATATGTCTGAATATGCTTTGAAAATGACAGGTATCAACAAGAGTTTTGACGGTATTCAAGTACTTAATAATATTGAAATTGCTGTAAAATCGAGTGAGATACACGCGCTTTTGGGTGAAAATGGCGCTGGTAAGTCCACATTGATGAACATTCTGGGAGGTGTGCTACTTGCAGATAGTGGCATAATCGAAGTTGACGGTGAACAAGTCAATCTTCACACACCTAGTGAGTCACAGCATCACGGTATTGCTTTTATACACCAGGAATTAAATGTTGTAAACGATTTGCGCGTATATGAAAATATGTTTTTGGGCTATGAAGTACATAATAAATTTGGGCACTTAAACGCACAAGAAATGATAAAACAATCTCAAGAGATATTCAATTATATGAATATTAAGGTAGACCCGAAAGCTGTGGTAGGTGATTTAGACGCCTCCTACAAACAAATCATTGAGATAGCGAAAGCGCTTCTTCGAAATGCAACGATAATAATAATGGACGAACCAACCACATCACTTACTCATGTCGAAATCGATAATATTTTCAAAATCATGAGAACGCTAAAAGAAAAAGGTGCAACTATAATATTTATTTCTCATAAATTGGGGGAAGTTGTAGAAATTTGTGATCGTTTCACTGTTCTAAGAAATGGCGAGAAAATAGTAGTTGAGGATGTTCATGGACCCAATGGTACAGTTTCGGCAGAGACAATTGCTCGATATATGGTTGGGCGTGATGTTCTTGATGCTAATATTTTCGAAAAGCACGATGTTGGTGATGTAATTATGGAAGTGAATAACCTATGCTGTAGCCCATATATTAAAGATGTTTCATTTAATATAAGAAAGGGTGAAATACTGGCTTTTACAGGCCTCTTAGGTGATGGACGTACAGAACTAGCTAGAGCCATTTTTGGTGATATGAAAATTGAATCTGGGACAATAAAAGTAAATGGAGAAAAAATAACAAATAAAAGCCCTGAAAAGGCAAAGAAAATGAAATTTGGATACTTACCTGATAATAGAAAAGAAAATGGCATTGTTAAAGATCTTACAGTTGCAGAAAATATTACACTTTCAACCCTTGAGAGATTTCAGAAAAAATTCAAACTTAACCTCAAGGAAGAAAAAAGTGTTGCTAAACAATATGTTAGCTCATTGAGTATAAAGATACCATCCCTAGATGCTAATATAACTAGTCTTTCGGGCGGTAATCAACAAAAGGTTGTTCTTGCTAAATGGCTTCATGTGAAACCAGATATAATGATTCTTTCCAATCCAACTCAGGGTGTTGACGTCGGAGCAAAAAAAGAAATATATGGCCTTATAATGCAATTGGCCAAAAGCGGTGTAGCAGTCATGGTAATGACAGGTGAAGCGCAAGAAGTTTTGAAGATTTGCGATAGAGTATGTGTTATGTATCACGGTGTAATCAAAGCCGAACTTAGCAGAAATGAATGTTGTGAAGAATCGCTTATGATATTGTCAACCGGCGGTTCAATAGATTAATTTTAAAGGTGGGTGAACATGTTGGATGCCAAGAGCAGTGTAATCGATTCCAAAGTGTCTCAATTATGGAAGAAGATATGGGGACAATATAGTATTATTGTAATCTTTATAGGTATAATTATTATAGCATCAATACTTTTGGGCAGAACATTTTTTGATGGGCAGAATTTTTTAAATATTTTAAGGAATAACTCCATATTGGGCATACTGGCATTAGGAATGGCCTTTGTAATTATTTCGGGTAATTTTGATCTCAGTATAGGTTCGATGCTTGTGGCAGTGGGAGCATCAACCATTATGATTACCAATTTCTTTGGTCGCGTTTTAGGGCCTGATCTTGGGTTGCTCGCAATTATTTTAGGTATATTGTCAGCTCTGATTTGTGGTGCATTGTTTGGCTTTTTAAACGGTATTATCATCACAAAAGGGAAAATTCCTTCTTTTATCGTTACACTAGGATTTATGAGTATATACAGGTCAGTTAGTATGTACTTTATGAAGGGTGGGGGATTTTTCTGTGATGTTCCGGGTTTTAAAAACATTTCTAATACGGACCTTTTTGGAATAATTCCACTTCCTGTAATATATTTTGCAGTACTTGCTGCTATTTGCTACTATATATCTAAGCACACAAAATTTGGACGTCACGTATATGCTGTCGGTAGTAATGAAAAGGCAACGCGACTAAGTGGTATCAATACAGACAAAGTTAAGATCCTTACCTTTATAATCATGGGAATTATGGTAGCATTAGCTGTTATTACCGAAACCTCTCGAATGAACAGCATCAATGCAACATCTTCAGGTTCGGGTTATGAAATTACTGCTATTACAGCTGTAGTCATCGGCGGGGTGTCGTTATCAGGAGGAAAAGGTTCCATTGTAAGTGTTGTATTTGGTGTTCTACTTCTAGGTGTAATAAGCAACATACTAAATATTGCAGGTGTAGATGTTTTCCTTATAAATGCAATCAAGGGTTCGCTTGTCATACTTGCTGTACTGCTTCAAAAGAAAGAAGTCATCAGATAAACAGAGTTCTTGGATTCAGTGGGAGTATTAGCTACGTTAGATATCGAATAAAAACGACATATACATAAAGGGGCGTCTTTTTAAGACAGCCCTCTTTTAAAATCAGATATTCTATAGTTGTTTTGAAATCAAGTGATAAAACATAACAAATAGGAGGTAATAATGTTGCAGAATTATGAAATTAAATCTCAAAAGATAAAAGATGACTTTCGGAAATTAAAAGAAATGTCGCCTGGAGCGTTAGAAAAAAAGTTAACACTTTCTTGGAGTGTCTGGATGTTCGGAATAGAATCATTTGAAAATTCGGTAAAGAGATTAAAAAATTCAGGTATTGATTGGATTGAATTGAAGGGAGATCAACATACAGCATACTCGGGTTTAAAACTGCGGGAAGTGAAGAAAGTGTTGGCAGCATACGATTTGAAGGTATCAGGCGCGTGTGGAATGTTCTCTAAGGAAAATGACCTTTCGTCAAACAGTCCTTTTGTAGTTCAGAAAGCAATAGACTATATCAAACGTCAGGTGGAATTCCTCGCTGAAGTAGGCGGTGAATATTTAATTGTTGTTCCGTCTGCTGTGGGAAGACCTACAGCGATTGATTCGTGGGAATTTATAAGAAGCGCGTCTGCTTTAAAAAGCTGTTCTGATGTATTTGAGCAAACCGGAGTTAAAATTGCGATTGAACCTATACGATCAGCAGAGGTGAGTATTGTACATTCAATAGAACAGGCTCAACGATATATTGAAACAGTCGGGGATAAGGGAGTACAACACATAAATGCAGATACCTACCATATGCTTTTAGAAGAGACTCATATAGGTGAGTCTATTCTTAGCGCTGGAAATCAGTTGATAAATATTCACATTGCAGACAGTAATCGTGATGCTCCTGGAACCGGCATGATAGATTTCGACACGGTCATTCGAGCCCTTTATCTTATAGGATTTAATAAAAGAGGTGGGTATGTAACACCTGAGCCTCTTGGACCATTTCCTGATCCTTATGTGCTTTCAAACAGTCCTTGTAACCAAGAGATAATGGATAAACTCGTAAAAGATACGGTGAGCTATTTCCTGTCTCGAGAAGAAGAAGTTCTACAGAATAATTAATAAGTATGTGTTCTTTCCAATAGGTTATAGCGGCAAAAATTAATCCATATTTTACTATTGAGAATAAAAGTGATAGAATATAACAGAATATACAACTAAATGGAATATGGGTGATAACAGGTTGGAAATTAAATCAAAAGAACCATTATATGCTGAAGAACGCAAGTTGAAAATATTGGACTTAATTAAAGAAAACGATAAGGTGTCTGTCATACAACTTCGTGATTTTTTTAATGTATCAGGCGCAACAATACGAAATGATCTGCGTGAACTGGAAAGTTCGAATCTTTTAAAGAGAACCCATGGTGGAGCTATGCTCAAGAATAAGACAGGCTTTGAATTGGATTCTCAACATAAGGAAGGCTACCTCCAGGCAGAGAAAGAAAGTATAGCAGAGATGGCGTTGGACTTAGTAGAGGATGGAGATACCATTATATTAGATACAGGTACTACGACACTTGAACTGGCAAAGAAACTATCTGAAAAAAGGAATCTTACTGTGGTGATAAATGATATTCAGATAGCTAGGTATTTAGAGGAAATTGAGGATATAAATATTATATTTATAGGTGGAGCTATTAGGAAGAAGTTTCATTGTACGGTGGGAACGCTGGGAACTAAGATGATTTCAGAGCTTGCTGTCGATAAAGCCTTTATGGCGACAAACGGTATTTCTGTAAAGAGAGGTGCCACGACACCAGAAATTAGTCAGGCTGAGACTAAGAAGGCTATGATAGCGATTGCAAACAAAGTTATTGTTTTGTGTGACAGCAGTAAGATTGGAAGAAGTTCATTTGCACAATTTGCAGAAATACAACAAGTTGATATTATCATCACAGACAGGGGAATAGAAGATAATTTAAGAAAAGGGTTTGAGTCGCAGGGTATCGAGGTAATGGTGGCCCAATAATATTTCGTTGTTTAAGGAAAAGTTGTTATCTATACAACCTTTTCTTTTATTTTACCCGATTTTATTTAGAAATATTTTCAAGCTTCCACCGCGGCTAGACGCTAATATTTATTGACATATTAAAGGTATGATGATAAAATGAAAGCAAATGAAAATATATGAAAATATATAATAATTATGGGGGTGGGGTTCGTTGAAAAAAGATTATATTGGCGTTTGCCTTATTGGTGCTGGCAGAGCCGGAATGATACATGCTATGAACTTTAAAACGAGAGTATCAAACGCAAAAATTGTAGCGGTTGTTGATCCGTTTGAGGAAGCTGCATTAAATGCATGTAAGGAATTAGGTATTTCAAAGTATTATCTCAACTATTTGGAGGCTTTAAAGGATGATGAGATTGATGCTGTTGTGGTTGTTTCACCGACAGTATATCATAAGGAAATAGTAGTTGCAGCGGCAAAGGCGGGAAAGCATGTCCTTTGCGAAAAGCCAATGGCTATGGACGAGTTTGAATGTGATGATATGATTAAAGCTTGCAACGAAAATAATGTGAAACTGCAGATTGCTTTTATGAGACGTTATGATGAAAGCTTTATGCAAGCTAAAGAAGTTATTGAAAGCGGCGAAATCGGTGAAGTAGTTATGGTTAGGTCCAATACAAGAGGGCCGAGTATACCACAAAAATGGATGTATGACATAGAGAAGAGTAATGGTCCTCTTGCTGAAGTTAATAGCCACGACATAGACACTTTAAGATGGTTTACAGGAAGCGAATTTAAATCAGTGTATGCAATAGGTGGAAATTACAGATCTCCTGAAGCGCTTCCAGAATATCCTGATTTTTATGACAACGTTATAATGAATACGGAGTTTATAAACGGTATGCAAGGTGCTATTGATGGTGCTCAGGGAGTTGCTTACGGGTATGATGCAAGAGTTGAAATTCTTGGAGTTAAAGGCATAATTTTTTTAGGCCAAGTTCATGAAAAAACAATTATCACTTGTACTAAAGAAAAGGGAATGTTTAGACCCGTCATGAACAGTTGGAAATACCTTTTTAGAGATGCATACCTTGCAGAGGATATTCACTTTGTGGAATGTATATTGGAAGACAAGCAACCAAAAGTTACAGGACTAGATGGTAAAATGGCTGTCAAAGTTGTTAAAGCTGGTAACTTGTCAATCAAAGAAAAAAGAATCGTCGAATTAAAATATTAGGAGGAATGATTAAATGAAAGCTGCATATTTATATGGCGCCAAAGATTTGAGATTAAAAGAAGTAAGTATTCCTGAAATTAATGATAATGAGATACTTCTTAAAGTGAAAAGTGCTGCAATCTGTGGTTCGGATATTAGGATGATAAATAATGGATATAAGGGTATAAGTGAAGAGACTCCAAGAATATTAGGTCATGAAATAGGTGGAGTTATAGAAAAGGTTGGGAAAAACATTAAAAGGTATTCAGTTGGTATGAGGGTGGCAATTGCACCAAATATGGGGTGCGGTGTTTGCAACCAGTGTGTTAGTGGAAATACACATTTATGTGCAGACTATCATGCATTCGGGATAAATCTCGACGGTGGATTTGCTGAGTATGTAAAGATACCTGAAGAAGCTTGCAGACAAGGTAACATTATTGAACTGGGTAAGAATGTATCCTTTGATGAAGCGGCATTGAATGAGCCTTTGTCATGTGTTTATAATGGATCTCTTAAATGTGATATCAAACCAGGCGATACAGTACTTGTTATTGGTACAGGTCCAATAGGTATTATGCATGCAAAACTCGCAAAGATGGCTGGTGCATCCAAAGTGATGATAAATGATATTTCCAAAGAACGTCTTGAAGTTTGTCGTAAAATTGATAGTTCATTTATTATTCTTCAAAGCGAAGACCTAAAGGAACAAGTTATGAATGAAACTTACGGAAAAGGCTTGGATGTATGTATAACAGCATGTCCTTCCCCTCAAGCTCAGGCAGATTCACTTGAATTGATGGGTACAGGAGGAAGAGTTAATTTCTTTGGCGGACTCCCTGCATCAAAGGAAATTGTAGGAATCAACACAAATCTAGTACATTACAAACAGCTAATTCTCACTGGAAGCGCCAGGTCTAGTCTTTCTCAGTTTAGAAAGACTTTGGATTTCATATCAAGTGGAATTCTTAATGTCAAAGATTTAATAACTGCGCGACTTCCTTTAGATAAGATATCAGAAGGGGTACAATTAGCAGCAAGTGCAGAAGGACTGAAAAATATAATATATTTCGAATAATATGGTGTGGGTAAGGAGTATTGATGTGCAGCAAAAATATTTAATTGGTGTTGATATTGGAACTCAAGGAACAAAGACAGCACTTATTTCGCTTGAGGGGCACATTGTTTCAGATGCATTCGAGGCTTCAAAGCTGATAAGCCCTTCAAAAGGTGTAGTACAGCAAGAAGCGGATGACATTTATTTATCTGTTATAAATACGATATTCCAAGTAATTACAAAGTCTGGCGTAAACTCAGAAGATGTTCTGGGAATAGGTATAGATGCTCAGATGGCTGGAATAATGGGTATCGACAAGGAATGGAACGCAGTAACATACTATGATTCATGGCTTGATACTCGCTGTGAAAAGTATATAGAACAGATAAAGAAAGAAGCAGAGGATAAGGTCGTGAGGATAACGGGTTGTGCTGTAACGTATACTCATGGGCCCAAGATTCTTTGGTGGAAGCACGAGAGACCTGAAATATACAAAAAGATTGATAAGTTCATTATGCCAAGCACATATGTGGTTGGAAGACTTGCTGGCCTGAAGGCTGACGAAGCATATATTGATTACACTCACTTACATTTCTCTGGATTTGGCGATGTTGAGAACCTCAAATGGTCAGATGAACTTTTAAGCCTTTTTAAGGTTGAAAAGAGCAAAATGCCAGAAATAGTTGAGCCTTGGAAAGTCATCGGGGGGCTTACGGAAGACGCTGCAAGAAGATGTAATCTTATTGCAGGTATGCCAATTGTTGCAGGATGCGGCGATTCTGCAGCGACAATACTTGGCTCGGGTATTACAAAAAAAGGTTTGCTGTTTGATGTTGCAGGAACAGCTTCAATATTTGCATGTTGTGTAGACAAATACAAGCCGGATGTTTCAACTAAAACAATGTTGTATGCACGGTCGGTTATTCCAGGATTGTGGACACCTTTGGCTTACATTAACGGTGGAGGAATGTGTCTCAAGTGGTTTAGAGACAACTTGACCGGTAAGGAAAATATGCCAAGCTATACAGATCTCGATAGGGATGCGGAAAAAATTGTACCTGGAAGCGACGGACTTATGTTCCTTCCACATTTTAGTGGCAGAGTATGTCCGAATGATCCAAATGTAAGAGGTACTTGGATCGGATTAAGTTGGATTCATTCTAGAGAGCATATGTATAGGTCGATTATGGAAGGAATAGCGTATGAATACAGCTATTATTTAAAAGTTATAAAGGGCCTTTTGAGTGATGTGGAGTTTTCTCAGGTATATGCAATCGGTGGTGGATCGAAGAGTATATTGTTTAATTCAATAAAGTCGGATGTATTAGGAATTAAATATTCTACACTAAATGCAAGTGACACGGCAGTAATAGGCAGTGCCGTTATTGCTGGATATGGTGTTAAGGCATTTAGTAATATGGAAGAAACCGTCGACAGGTTTATAAGAATAGAGAACCAGATTGAACCAAACATTCAAAGGCATTTGGAATATAAGAAATTTACAGGTCCATATGAGAAGGTTTTTGAGGCTCTTGGTCCTACGATAAAAGCTATAAGTGGTTGAAGATTTATTTTCAATGGAAAAAGCACAAAGAATACCCAATCCCCGTGTATAAGGATTGGGTATTCTTTGTGTTGACTATTAAATTATTTCCATTTGGAATTATCTATAATTTCAACCTTACCATCATTTTCTGTTATTAGCTTTCTATAACCCTTAGTCTCAATTGTTCCATAATCATGGCCAGCATCAGACCTAAATACGAAGAAGGTTACTAGAGTTTCAGTGCCTACATTAATACTTCTATGCGCCCATCTTTGCGGAACGTATACAGCTTTGCCAGGAGTCATCTCTTGTGCCTCCCAATTTCCTTCGGGGTCTTCCAACAGCATATAACCCTTGCCGCTTAAACAGTAATAAACTTCTGCTGTTTCAAGGATTGTATGGAAGTGTCCCTTGGTCATAAAATACTCATTTCCTACTTTGCCGGGATATAAAATACTCGTACCGAACAATAAATCACCTGAGGTTTCGGGAAGACTAAGCTCGAAGAATTCATAAATTAGAGTATCTTCTTTTTTAATCATTTCTTCTAGTGCTTTCTCATCTGAGAACATTCCTCTCATATTGGAAAGATATCTCTTAGTTGGTTTCTTGTCGTTAGACAGTCCGCTTTTGAGATCAAAATACATAGTAAATGGGTCTACCTTCATATCTTTATTCAATTTATTTTCCTCCTCTTAAATCGTTTGCAATTTTTTCACATTCGTCAAAGACTTTACCAGTAATATCTACATGGAACACCTCTGCTATAACCTGTGTCCAACCATGAACAAAATAGATCCAGCCATCTTCAACATGAAGGTTTTTGGCTTCCTTTTGCTTTAATGCCTGGTACATGAATAAAAGGTCACCCCTGTAGTTGATTTCCCAAACGAGGCTGTCTATAGGAAATTCACATTGGTCTGATAAAGGTGATCCAGGTCTATCTTTACCTAAACCAGTAGCGTTAACAATTACAGAATGAGGTTTTAACTTCTTCAAGATTGCATCATTTTGTGTAGATTCAGGAGTAAGATAAAATTCAGCAGGAACATTGGGGGCAATTTTCTTGACGATTTTTTGAATTTCATCAAGTCTTGGTTGACTTCTATTTCCAATAATTAATTTGGAAGGTATGTTATCGCCCTTGTTCTCATTTAAAAGGTAGGAACTCATAGCTATAGCGCTTCCACCGGCGCCCATGATAAAGACTTCTCCACCGTGCTCCTTCCAATAATTTGGGGGGATAAAAGCTTCAAAGGATAATCCACTTGAGATAGGATCCTTAGCATAGCCTTCAAGTCGGCCATTTTTCTTAGAAATTGATGACATTTCTCCAAACATTGTTGCATAAGGGTCAAGGTATTCAAATAAATCCTTTGTAGCATTGAACAAATCTATTTTGTGTGTTGTGACCAATGCTCCCAATGAGAGCTCATCATTTTTAATAAATTTTACAACCTCTCTATAGATTGCAGGATCAGCATGGATTTCGATGTCAATGCCTTTAATAACAGCATCTTTTAAACCAAGTGCCTTCGCCCATAGCGGGAAAACATCCATTATTGATGACTTAGTAGTCGTCACCCCGATAAAATAGATGGTAGGTTGTGTTGCTTTTGATGGTAAAATCATATAAAACTCTCCTCTCAAATTTTGGGTTTTATTGTAAATGCTTTAGCGGGATTAATAATAGTAAATTTTTCTATTATTCTTTCTGATAGGCCATAAGATTTGAGCAGCGGAATAAATTTAGTGAGAATATAGTCAAGGCCAATAGCTCCGCCATAGCTTTTCAAACGCTCTCGTGTTGTATCAAGGCCGATAAGGATTTTATCTTCATATCCTTGCTCAACCATCTTAATTATGAAGGCAGCCTCTTCTTCGTCTGAATGGTATTTAAACCTACCGATTGTATCAAATTCCATGTATACACCTGTTTTAGCAATCGCTAGTTGGAAATCGAAATCATCTAGCTTTCTGTCGATATGACATAGGATAATTGAATCTAAAGGCACCCCATGATCGGCAAATATCTGTACCTGTTCTAAGGCACCTTTACCTGCTTCTGTATGACTTAAGATTGGAATACCTGTATGTTTAGAGGCTTTGGCAGCTGCACTAAAAAGTTTTAGGTATTCACCGGTTGGACCGCCTAAATCTGATGCGGTTTTTATTATTCCCGCTTTTGCGGCAATTTGCTGAGATGGCATTGACTTATCACAATTTATGTACATGCCATGCTCAATCTCATTTCTAAAAAGATAAAAAAGTTCAGATTCGTCCATTGCATGAATCCAATGCTCCTCAGGATAGAAAATCAGTTTATGAAATCCAGTGGAAGCAATTATGTTGATTCCCGAGGAAACAGATGCACTATATAACTCTTCAGCCATTCTCCCACAGCCAATGGGCTGTGCATCAACAATACTTACACCTCCAAAATCCTTGTAGCTGTTAAGCTCAGATACTGTTTTGCTAAAATCATCGATCCGAAGCGAAGGTACAAGCTTTGCAGATTGACCGTCAGCAATAAATAAATGCTCATGGCTCTGACAATAGCCAAGGGTAGGGCTAGCAATACAATATCTCACTGTTTGAATTAAGTGGTTTAGTGAATCAGTCATTGATATACCCTCTTTCAACAAATTCTATGCAAGCATTTCCAAGAGGTTATGTGTTGAAACCATAGCCATTTTTTCAACTGCCTCATTTGTAAAAGCTCCAATATGTGAAGTTAAAATAAAATTATCAAGCTTTAACAGTTTGTTATCTTTCGGAGGAGGCTCAGAGGAAAACACATCCTGAGCTGCGCCCTTGATTAATGCATTACTAAGAGCTTTGTACAGAGCTTCTTCATCAACAAGTTCTCCCCTAGAGGTGTTTATTAAAATTGTAGAAGGCTTCATAAGGCTGAAGGCGTGATCGTTTATCATATGTTTCGTTTCATTAGTAATCGGTACATGCAGGGAAATAAAGTCTGAATTGGACAAAATCTCATTAATGTTTAAGCACTGAGTGATCTGATACTTACTTAGAAATTCGCTGTCACTAAAGTAAGGGTCATATATTGTCACTGACATTTCCAAGCCGCAAGCTCTTTTGGCGACCTCCTTGCCAATTTGGCCGCCACCGATTAGGCCAAGTTTCTTACCTGTTAGCTCGCACCCTATAACCCTATCCCAGCTTCCGTTTTTAACGCTAGTTACATTTTTAGGTATATTACGTGCCATTGAAAACATAAGGGATATTGCCAACTCAGCAACAGATATGTTGTTTGCTCCCAATGCACTTTTTACTTTAATACCTAGATCATTGGCTTTCTTAAGATCTATATTATCCATTCCTACACCATACTTGGAGATGGCGATTAAATCCTTACATTGCTCCAAAACTGTAGCTGATAAAGGATCAACACCTATTATTATTCCAACAACACCCTGCTTTGCGTAATTTATTATTTCAGATTCTGTCATTGTTCTGCCAAGATTATTTTCAATAATCTCATAGCCTTGGGCCTCAATTAGAGGATAAGCCTTATGTTTGTAGTTTTTAAATGATTTTGGAGTAATTAAAATTTTATTTGACATATAAACCGACCTCTCGTTATTTTAATTAGAAGTATATCATACAGCACAAGTAAAATAATTATGTGTATCAATGTTTAAGTGTAATTACACAATGCTGTGAAAACTTGTATTGCTTCTTTTTCTATGTTGCTTAATATTATTGAAAGTAAGGAGGAATTAGGATATTTATATTTATGCTTCATTTTGAAGAAATAACATTTAAATATTTTTCCTTAATCAAAATTTTATTTGTAATGTAATTATGTAATTACATTACAAATAAATTATAAACTATATTATATAAATTGTCTATAGTAAGATGAGATAAAGAAAATATGATAAATGCGCATATAGATTGTCTCAATTCAAGATTCAATACAACTAGACAAAATTAATAATTATATATATAATGTAATTACATAAGAACAAACAAGAAGTTGCTACAATGTTGTTTCCAAAAGACTAGTCATTAGTTAAAAGTATACCTATGCCACTGCTTATTAGATTAGGAATATAAGAAAAATGTATATATGGGATTGCTGTTGAAAATTAGGATAAACATTGAGGATAGTTAGAAATAAAATATACTAAATGTAAAGGGGAATTTGTATTATGAATAATTTTGAATTTTGTAATCCAGCAAAAATTATTTTCGGAAAAGGAACTGAAAATCAAGTTGGTAAGTTGGTAAAAAAATGTGGTGGAAGTAAAATATTATTGCATTACGGTGGAAGCTCAATAAAGAAAAATGGATTATATGATAGTGTAGTAAAATCTTTAAAGGATTCTGGTTTGTTTTTCTTGGAATTAGGAGGAGTACAACCAAATCCAAGACTCTCATTGGTGAGAAAAGGAATTGAACTGTGTAAAGAAAATGATATTGACTTTATTCTCGCAGTTGGTGGAGGAAGTGTAATTGATTCTGCAAAAGGTATTGCAGCAGCGATGAAAAATGAAAAGGATATATGGGATTATTATATGTTCCATCCTGATGAAGTTATAGATGCTCTTCCAATTGGTGTTGTTCTCACCATACCAGCGGCTGGATCTGAAACATCCGATGGTTCTGTAATAACTAATGAAGATGGCAACTACAAACGACATATTGGATCTAACTGTTTAATACCTAAATTTGCAATTTTGAACCCTGAAGTAACATTCACCTTGCCTGAGTATCAAACTGCTTGCGGAGCTTCTGATATACTTGCTCATTTGATGGAAAGATATTTTACACAAGTTTCAAATGTAGACTTAACAGATAGACTAATTGAAGCAAGCATTAGAAGCATATTATTCAATGCACCATTAGCTTTAAAGGATCCTCAAAACTATGATATACGTGCAGAAATAATGTGGGCGGGTACTTTAGCTCATAATAATCTATTGGATACTGGAAGAGTAGGCGATTGGGCAAGTCATGAAATAGAACACGAATTAAGTGGAATATACGATATAGCACATGGGGCTGGTTTATCTATAGTTTTTCCTGCTTGGATGAAATATGTGTATAGGGAAAACATAGATAAGTTTGTACAGTTTGCCATTAGAGTATTTGACGTTGACTATTCATTTGATAATAAAGAAAGAATTGTTATTGAAATGATTAATAGACTTGAAAAATGGTATAAAGAAATGGGACTTCCTACACGCTTAAGTGACGCTGGGATTAATGATGATAAGCTTGTCGAGATGTCAAAGAAGGCTCTTGAAGGAAGGCTCTCATTAGGCAATTTTAAGAAGCTACAGTCTGCTGATGTGCATGAAATTCTTAAGCTCGCATTGTAATCTCAATACTTATGCTATAAATAAAAGCTATAATTATTAGAATTTGCTTCAAGTACTAAATATATCATTCAAATGATATATTTAGTACTTGAATATATATAAATTGAATTATTACATATACCATAACTTGAAATAATAATCAAGAATAAAGATCAATTAAAGTACAACTTAATAGTAAAAATTGATTGACATATCCGTTGTGTTTTGATATCATTTGGTAGTAAGGTACTTATGTAATTACATAGTAATATTCGATTCTTATTAAATTAATAGATGGAGAGACAATGGGTGTGCTCAATGGTTTAATTAATAAAGATATTCCAATTCCCTTGTATTATCAACTTAAAGAAATAGTGCTCAAAGAAATTACAGATGGGAAAATTAATGCTGGCGATTACTTACCTACTGAAAATAAATTTGTAGAAGCATATAGCATTAGTAGGTCTACAGTTAGACAAGCAATGAGTGAATTGGTAAATGAGAATTATTTATTTAGGTATAAGAGTAAAGGAACTGTAGTTTCTACTCCTAAAATCCCACAAGAGTTTGTAAATATTATAGAAACCTACGAAAATCAAATGAAAAAGTTAGGGTTTAAGCCCAAGACTAAGGTTATTTGTTTTGAAGTAGTAACTGCATCGGCTGTTGTAGCAAATAGATTAAACCTTAAGGTTGATGAAAAGGTAATTCATCTCGAACGTTTAAGATATGCAAATGAGGAGCCTATTGTTTTAGTTGAGACTTTTTTGCCTTTTGAAATTTGTGATTTTCTTATGGAACATGATTTAGTAAGTGAATCCTTATACAAGATACTCTCAAAAAAGTACTCATCAGCTGTAGTCCGGGTAGAAAGGACTATAGAAGCTATTAACTCAGAGTCAAGGGAGTCTAAGCTCCTTATGATAGAGAAAGGGCATGCAATTCAAAAATTTCAGACCATAGGATATAATTCTTTAGGACGAGAAATAGAGTATTCAGTGGCTAAATATCGAGGAGATAGAAATAAGTTTAGGGTTAAGGCAACAATTTAAAAAAAATTTTGTGGTAATGTAATTACATTCTTATGTAAAATCGTATAAAATTATGCAAGTATCTTAAAAAAATTAATAATACAAACTTTATATAAACTAATAAAAAATAATACATTTATGAACACTTCGAAAATAATTATGGAAGGGAATTATGTATATGTACAAGCCATCATGGAATTCAATACAAAATCATAATACTCCGCAGTGGTTTAAGGATGCAAAGTTCGGTATTTATACTCATTGGGGAGTGTATTCAGTACCTGCGTGTGGACCTAATGCAACGTGGTATGGTTACAATATGTATAGAGAAGGATCACTTCAAAATATTTATCATGTGAATAAATATGGTGATCCGTCGAAATTTGGTTACAAAGACTTTATTCCAATGTTTACAGCTGAAAAGTTTGATGCAGATCAATGGGCTGAAATCATTAAGAACTCTGGAGCAAAGTTTGCCGGTCCCGTAGGAGAACATCATGAAGGTTTTACTATGTGGGATACAAAATATAGCCAATGGAATGCTAAAAATATGGGGCCTAAAAGAGATATTGTTGGTGAGTTAGCTAAATCAATCAAAAGTAATGGATTAAAATATATGGTTGCTATGCATCATGCAGAAACGTGGTGGTTTTATCCTCATTGGAAAACTCAATACGATGTTTCAAAACCTGAATATTCGGGACTTTATGGCGGATTACATGACATGCAATGGAAGGATAAGGGACATATTGTTGACAAAAATCCATATATTGCGAACCATGAACAATTTTGGCCAACTCAAGAGAGACCTTCAAAAGAATTTTTGGATTTATGGTATAACAAGCTAATTGAACTTATTGATAACTATGAGCCCGATTTACTTTGGTTTGATTTTGGGCTGAGATATATTCAGGAGGACTATAAGAAGGATTTTGTTGCTTATTATTACAACAAGGCGGAAGAACTTAAAAAAGAGGTTAATATCACATATAAATGGCACAATCTAGGAGTGGGCAGTGGAACTGAAGACATTGAACAAGGCAAATGCTCAGATTTGACATATAATTACTGGATTACAGATACTACTGCCGATGATGGAGAAGCTTGGGGTCATCTTTACAATAATACATATAAGTCACCTACTTCACTTATTCATTATTTAGTGGATAACGTAAGTAAAAATGGTTCCTTGTTACTAAGTATAGGACCAAGAGCAGATGGTACAATTCCTGAAGAGGTGCAAAACATATTAAGTGAAATGGGAAAATGGCTTGAAATAAATGGAGAGGCTATATATGGCACAATACCATGGACATTTGCAGCCGAGGGACCAACAAAGCCTACAAAGACTGGACCATTTTCAGAAATGGAGAAGGTAACATACACCGCGAAAGATATTCGATTTACAGTTAAGGATGATTTTCTTTATGCAATATGCTTGGGTATACCAAATAATGAAATAGAAATTCAAACAATTAAGCAATATGTGTACCCTAGTGAGATAAAATCAATAAAGATGCTTGGGTGTGATAGGCCTCTTAATTGGAGAATGTCGGAAAATGGTCTTAAAATCGAGATTCCTTCACATATACCTTGTGACCATGCATGCTCGTTTAAAATAGAACGAAAACGTCCATTTTAGCAAATTCGAAATTTACATGAAGGGAGCGATACTTTAAATGTTCAATAGAAAACATGGAGTATTAGGCGGAGACAAATTGTTCAATTTTGTCGGTACCATTATATTATCCATTTGCCTGCTATTTTCTTTTTATCCACTTATATGGATGTTACTTAATTCATTCAAAACAAATGATGAGATATTTTTAAGTCCTATGGGCTTACCTTCTTCCTTTGATCTAAGCGTTTATGCAGTTGCTTGGGAAAGAGCAAATTTTAGTAGTGCATTTTTAAGCAGCATTATTAATTCAGCAGCTAGTGTTGCGTTGGTTTTAATTACAGGTACATTGGCAGCATTTGCTCTTGCAAGAATAAAATTTCGTGGGAACGCTTTGATTGTAAAGTTGCTGACAATATCTATTATTATTAGTGGCCAATTGATATTAATTCCTTTATTTTATACGATGCAAAGGCTTCATCTATACAATTCTTTATGGGCAACAATTTTCGCAAATACAGCGATGTCCTTACCCTTGTGTATATATCTTCTTTACAGTTTCTTTAGAGAAATACCATTTGAGATTGAAGAGTCGACTTGGATAGATGGATGTGGTACCTTCAAGTTCTACTATAAGTTTGTATTACCTTTGTCTAAGCCCATTTTATCGACTGTAATAATTTTTGTTTCACTTTGGACTTGGAATGAGTATCTTTTTGCATTGACTTTCTTAAAGGTTGAAAGTATAAGGACTATTCCTTTACAATTGCAATCATTTTTTTCAAGATATTCAGTTGAATATGATAAGCTATTTGCTGCACTTTCAATATCGTTGTTACCTATTCTAACAGTGTATATTATTTTACAAAAAGCATTTATCAAAGGGTTAACTGCAGGAGCAGTCAAAATGTAAAATACATATATAAATTGACTGTTATTTAAATTTTAAACGCGAAGTAGGGGGTTTCAATGTTAAATAATAAAAAGGGTAAACAAATAAAAGCATATATTTATCTTCTTCCAGCTGCAATATTACTTATTATCTTCTTGTATTACCCTGTTGTGGAGAGTATAGGTTATTCATTTTTCAACTTTAAGAATTTCAAACCATTTGAGTTTGTGGGTCTAGATAATTATAGAAGTGCTTTTGCAGATGGACTATTTTGGAATTCTATATACCTTACATTTAAGTGGGTAATAATGAATACGATTTTTCCTACTTTTATAGGATTAATGCTTTCTATTTTAGTTGATTATCTTTCAAAAATACAATGGTTTACTAGTATGTCTAGGACTATACTATTTATGCCTATGATGATGTCAATGGTAGCTGTAGGATTACTCTGGACATTGATTTACAATCCCAATCTTGGATTGCTAAATGGATTACTTGGAGTGTTTGGGTTAGATGAAAAATTCATAGCTCTTGGAAGTACAAAGACAGCTATTTATATGTCATTCATACCGCTGATTTGGCAGAGCTCGGGTTTCTCAATGGTGGTTTGCTCTGCAGCCTTACAATCAGTATCAAAGGAAATGCTAGAGGCATCATTAATTGATGGGTGCAACAAATTTAATCAGCTCAAAAGAATCATGCTCCCTAATATAGTTGGTGCGATAGTTATGGTTTCAACAGTAAACATGATTTCAGGATTTAAAGCTTTCGATTTGCTTTACGTTTTAACAAAAGGAGGGCCTGGTGCTGCTACAGAAATTACTGCGGTTTATGCATATAAACAAGCATTCCTGGCTTTCAAATTTGATTATGCTTCAACTATGATGACTTGTTTATTAATATGTGTAATAGTTTTCCTTTTGATTTTCAACTTCTTCTCAAATAAAGTTGAAAAGAAGTTTGGAAGCTAATATATCTATACAGTTACCCGATTTAAAAAATAAAATAATTGGAGGATTTGAAAATGGCTAAAAGATTAGTTGCTCTTGTTTTAAGTGCGGTAATGGTAGTTAGTTTATTTGCTGGTTGTGGTAAAAGTGGTAGTGATTCAGCAACATCGACTTCAACGTCCGCGGCTTCATCTCAAGTAGCTACAGAAGTAAAAAAACCAGTTACACTTGAATTTTGGCATGCAAATAGCTCAAAAGAAGTTCAGGCTTACTTCGAATTATTTAATAAAAAGTCACCTGATATTCAGATTAATCAAACGGTATATGTTGATGATGACTATAAGACTCAATCAAGAATTGCACTTGCTGCAAAAACATCACCTGATGTTTGGTACATAAATACTGGCGAATCATTAAAACAGTTCGTTGATGGTGGTGGTATGATGGACATAACACCATATGTAAAAGAAAAAGGATGGGACACTAGATTTGATGAAGCAGCTCAGAAAATGTGTTCAATAGACGGCAAAATGTATGGACTTCCATGGTCTCTGTATACACCTTGGATGGTAACTTGGGCAAATAAAGATTTCTTTGAAAAGAATAAGCTGGAGTATCCTAAGACAGTAGATGATATGATTGCTTTGGCTGCTCCACTAAGGAAACTAGGTCAGGAGCCATTAGTATTTTACAATAAGGATGGTTGGACAGGCGCGATTTTATTTGGTGAATATGTACTTCAGCAAGCAGGAACAGAATGGATTGATGATATAAACTCAGGAAAAACATCTTGGGTAGGAAATAAAGAAGCAAAGGTAGCTTTAGAAACTCTTGCGAAGCTGGAGAAAGCTGGAGTATTCTTATCAGGCTATGGTACCCAAAGGCAGGATACTGCTCTTCTCGTATGGAAGGATCAAAAGTCACCTCTATTGTATAATGGAACATGGTTTACACAAGTTACAGGCAAAGAACTTCCTTTTCAAGTTGAGACATTGACAATGCCATTGTTAACAGCAGATACAGAGCCAAAGGCATATCAAAACTGGATTGACTGGACAGTAGGAATAAGTCCAGAAACTAAAAATGTTGAGCAAGCTGTAGAATTCCTTGATTATGCTGGTGCTGTTGAATTTTATGAAATATTAGGAAACTATGAAGGAAATCTCACTCCTTGTACAGCTGCAAATTCAAAGGTAAATGTACCATACTTCTTTAATAAAGAACCAATTACTAAGCAGCTTGACAAGCCAAAGACTCAGTACTTCTGCTATGCATTCCCTCTTCCTGTTATAGAGAGCTTACAAACTCAGATTAAATTAGTTTTAAGTGGCGATGCAACTCCAGATGAAGCTCTGGCCGCAATAGAAGCCGAACATGTAAAAAATAGGAAATAATATGTAATGCAGTAGGCTATCAAGTAAGTACAAATTAGATAAAAGTCATTTCTGTGATGCATTTAGCAAAAATGCATCACAGAGGACTTGTTTTAACATATGTAATAAAGATATATATGTTAAAAAATTGATTTGTAATTTAAAATTAAAAATAAATATTTAAATAAAATATAGTATTCTTATAAAAATATGTATGGAGGAAATATGAAAAAAGTAAATGTTGATTTAGTAAATAAAGTAAAATCAGGCCTTTTATGCTTGCAAAGATATCAATGGGAACAAGGTTGTGCAGCACAGGCGATTCTTGAGTGGGATGGATTTAATGAAGAAGTAGTTCAGTTATGTAGAGCTGCTGTAATTAGGAAAAACAAGGATGGACGTATTGGCATAATGGAAAAGAATGAATCTGTTGATGATCCTGCAGCAATTGGAGAGGCACTTATTCTTTCAGCAAAAAATACCGGAAATGAAGAGCTACAAAAAGCAGCTGATAAACTCTACTTTTATATGAAAAATAGAGCACCCAAGACTATTGATGGGATTTTATACCACTTCAATATCAAAAATGAAGTTTGGGTTGATGCATACTATATGGCTTGCCCTTTCTTTGCGGCCTATGGAGATTTTGAAGAAGCTATGAAGCAGCTCAAAGGTTTTAGAAAATATCTATTTGATGAAAATAAGCAATTACATTCACATATCTGGGATGATGATATCAATGATTTTCAAAGAAAAGCTTTCTGGGGTGTCGGTAACGGCTGGGCAGCTGCGGGTGTAACCAGAATCATAAAAATGTTGCCAGAGGATAGAGCTGAAGATAAAGCCTACTGCATAGATTTTGTGAAAAAAATAATTGATGGTGTTTTAGTATATCAGCGTGAAGACGGCTTATTCCACGATGTCCTTGACGATTCGTTATCCTTTGTAGAAACGAATGTAGGACAGCAAATTGCTTATTCTATTTATAGAGGTGTAGCAGCTGGATATATAGATAAAAGCTACTTGAAACATGCTGATAAAATTAGAGAAGCTGCTTATGAAATGGTAGATAAGGATGGATTTGTTATGGGAGTGTGTGCAGCCCCAACATTTGATTATTCAGGTATGGCACCAGAGGGGCAGGCATTCTTTATCCTTATGGAAGCAGCTGCTAGAGAGTTATTTGGACAGTAAATATGGGGAAAGATACAAATTCAATGTAGTCAAAGAATTTAATCCAATAGTACATACTATTATACCAGATCCACAGAATCCGGACGTTTATAAGAATCTATTTAAAATTTTTATTAATGCATTACAGGTGCACATACAGCAGAGGCAACTGAGAATATGGCTATAATGGTAGTTGATAATCTAATCAATGCATTAAAAGGAAATTATTGCAAAAACATCATAGTCTAATGGGGGGTAATTATGAATAATGTTTTAGACAGAATTAAAAGCTACCGGTTGGTTCCAGTAATTAAGCTTGACAGGGCTTGCGATGCAGTTCCTTTCTGCAATGTTTTGAAGGAAGGCGGACTCCCTGTGGCAGAAATAACTTTTAGGACGGATGCAGCAGAAGAGTCTATAAAATTAGTAAATAAAAATTTACCAGAAATACTTCTTGGCGCTGGTACTATACTTAATGTAGAACAGGCAAAGAGAGCTATTTCTGCAGGAGTATCTTATATAGTAACGCCTGGTTTTTCTCCAAAAGTAGTAGAATATTGTTTAGATAATAATATGCCTATTGTTCCAGGCATATGTACTCCTACTGAGATGCAGTATGCTTATGAATATGGACTTGAAGTTGTGAAGTTTTTCCCCGCTGAGCAGGCAGGAGGATTACCTATGATTAAGGCTCTATCTGGTCCATTTCCTAATATGAGGTTTTTACCCACTGGTGGTATAAATGAGAAAAATGTAGTAGACTATCTTAAGTATGAAAAGATAATTGCCTGCGGTGGTAGTTGGATGGCAAACGATAGCCTAATAAAGAATGGAGAATTTGAAAAACTGCTTGAACTTGTCAAAGAAGCAGTAAGGATTGTTCATTTGGTATAAAATTTAAATACCGTAAGATATATTAGACTCATGGTGATTTTGCAATGTATATTTTTTAGCACAAAGCTAATATATACAAAAATACCATGGGTCATATTAATATATAATTTATCACCTAAAATATTAAAAAGCATCACAAATACAATAACATTATTTTATGGACACGGGTTGACAATAATATTTAGCTTTGATAGTATCAAACCTATAGATCAACATAAAACAATTATACGAGGAGATTATATATATGAAGCAGTTTTCATTGAATGGCAATTGGCAAATGAACATTATCGGACAAGAAGAAAGTATAGAAGCAAATGTTCCAGGGTCTGTATATTCTGACATGTTAAATGCTTCAAAAATGACGGATCCATATTGGCGTGATAATGAGGTACAAGCATTTGCTCTTATGGATAATGATTTTGAATATTACCACAGTTTTTCTATATCAGAGGATTTATTAAATAGCGATTTAGTTTTACTTAGATGTGAGGGACTGGACACAATTGCAAGTATTACAATAAATGGCATTGTTGTAGGTAGTACATATAACATGCACAGGACATGGGAATTTGATGTAAAGGGAGCATTGAAAGCTGGAGAAAATGAAATAAGAATTTATTTCTCTTCACCTACACAATTCATTAAAGAGGAATATAAAAAATGTAAAGCTGACGGCTCGGATGATGCAACGCAGGGGTTTCCACATATTAGAAAAGCACACTGCATGTTTGGGTGGGATTGGGGACCAAGACTTCCTGATGCAGGCATATGGAGAAATATATCAATAATTGGGGTTGATAAGGCTAGACTAGATAGTGTATACATTTCTCAAAAGCATTCCGATAACCTTGTTGTACTTGATTTTGATATCAATATAGCGGCATGTCGTGGATGGAATGAAGTATTTGATATCAACATATCTGTAATCAAGCCGGATGGAGCTGAGCTTGTTTTAGAGAAAAATGTAAGACAAGTAGTAATTGAAAACCCACAATTGTGGTGGCCCAATGGATATGGAAAACAGCCTTTATATAGTGTACAGGTTGAGATCTCTTTTAATGGTATTGTATTAGACAAATGGGAGAGAAAGATTGGTCTGCGCACAATGACTATGAGTCTAGAAAAGGATGAATGGGGTGAGTCTTTTGCCCATATGGTAAATGGAATAAAGATATTTGCTATGGGTGCAGATTATATTCCTGAGGATAATATTTTTTCCAGAATTAATGCAGACAGAACAAGAAAACTACTGAATGACTCTATAGAGGCTAACTTCAACACTGTACGAATATGGGGTGGAGGATATTATTTAGAGGACTATTTCTACGATATATGCGACGAACTGGGACTTTTAGTTTGGCAGGATTTTATGTTTGCGTGTGCAGTTTATGAGCTTACCCCTGAGTTTGCAAAAAATATTAAGCAAGAGATAATAGATAATGTAGTGAGAATTCGTCACCATGCCTGTTTGGGCTTGTGGTGCGGTAATAATGAAATGGAAATGTTCGTTGACAAAGGCCTGTGGGTAAATACTCATAAGCAAAAAGCTGATTATATACGTATGTATGAATATCTAATTCCGGAGATTTTATTGAAATATGATCCCAATACATTCTATTGGCCAGCAAGTCCTTCCTCCGGAGGAGGGTTTGACGCACCTAATGACCCAAATAGAGGAGATGTTCATTACTGGGATGTGTGGCACAGCAGTAAAGCTTTTACTGATTATAGAAATTATCATTTCAGATATGTTTCTGAATTTGGGTTCCAATCATTCCCTAGTACAAAGACAATTGAGACCTTCACAGAACCAGAGGATAGAAATATATTTTCATATGCAATGGAGAAGCATCAGAGAAACAACGCCGCAAATGGTAAAATAGTAAACTATTTGTCTCAGACATATTTATATCCAACAAACTTTGAAGTATTGATTTATGCATCTCAGCTGTTGCAGGCAGAAGCATTACGCTATGGCGTTGAGCATTGGAGAAGAAACAGAGGAAGATGCATGGGCGCAATATACTGGCAGCTAAACGATTGCTGGCCTGTAGCTTCATGGGCTTCAATTGATTACTTCGGACGTTGGAAAGCACTTCACTACTATGCTAAAAGATTCTTCGCGCCTGTAATGATTTCGTGCTGCGAGGAAGGTATTCTGACTCAAAATACAAATGTCAACGCGGAGCCATATTTGGTTGAGAAAAGTGCTAGGCTCTCGGTAGCAAACGAAACAATGCTTGCTGTTTCTGGCTTAGTTAAATGGGAACTCAGAGATTCTGACGCAAAGGTTTTAAAAGAAGGTAGCTGGAGTGTAAACGTACCAGAGCTGGAAAGCATCTGGTTGGATAAACTTGACTTTGCTGATGCCAAGCTGTATGAGAATTATTTCAGCTATAGCTTTTTAGCTGATGGGAATATTGTTTCAAACGGTACTATACTATTTTGTGCTCCTAAGCACTTCAAATTTAAAGATCCTGATTTGACTTATAGAATAGAGGGAGACAGTATTGTTGTTAAAGCTTCTCGGTATGCGAAAAGTGTTGAGATAGATTGCACTGATACTGATATTAGGCTATCAGATAATTATTTTGACATGAACGCAGGTGAAAAAGTAATACGCATTACTGAAGGAACGCCAAGTAACATTATTCTGAGAAGTGTTTTTGATATTAAGTAAGGATACTTGTTAACACAAATCCTTTTTTGTTGTAATCACATGTTTTTCCAATGTGATTACAACATTTTTTTGTATATGCAGATTTATTCCGCAGTTTGGGGGAAAATTGATGCTCAGCCTATAGACTGTGGTTGATTTGATCAATTTATACAATAACAATATAAAATAGGGGTTTGATATTGTGAAATATTGACAAAGTGCAGTTGACAATATTTATGCTAGCTAGTATAATTAAATTAAATTAATTTATACTAGCTAGTAAATTAATTTACTAATTCGAAACTTCCGAGGGAAAATTTAGTTAAGTGGAGGAATAATGATGAAAATGTGTAAAACAGTACTAGCTGCAATATTATCAGCAGCAATGTTAATGTCTATCACTGCATGTGGTGCTAATGGCAATACAGCAGTAAATACAGCAGGAGATACAGTCAAAACTTCTCAAGATACCACAAAACCAGTTGGTACTACAAAGCTGACGATGTGGCATATTCAAACTCAGGAAAATGTAGCTGCCATTATCGATGCTTCTATGGACAGATTCGCAAAAGATAATCCTGGTTTTGAGGTTGAAGCGATTCCAATGCAAAACGATCCTTATAAAACAAAACTGATTACCGCAATGAGTGCAAATGAACTACCAGACATTTTCATACATTGGACAGGTGGCCCAATGGCTTCATACATTGATTCAGGTGTGGTATATGACATTACAGAATTCATGAATAAGGATAACTATAAAGATAGGTTTCTAGATGCAGCCGTTAATCAGGCTATTTACAAAGATTCTATTTGGGCGGTTCCAATAGAAAACGTTTCACCAGCATTATGCTTCTATAATAAGGATCTTTTTGAAAAGAATGGGCTTCAGGTTCCTAAAACTTTAGATGAATTTGAAACAGTAAGTGATACATTTGTAAAAAAAGGTATTATTCCTGTTGCTTTAGCTAATAAGACAAAATGGCCAGGCTCTATTGTATATGGCTATTTGCTCGATAGAATAGCTGGACCGAATGCTTTTGCTGATGCCAATAACGGTGTTACAGGATTCGACACAGCAGATTTTAAAGCTACTGCTACAAAAATGCAGGACTGGGCAAAAAAAGGTTATTTTGGAAAAGACTTTAACGGTATAGATTATGACGCTGGACAAGACAGACAGCTATTCTATAATGATAAGGCAGCTATGTACATCATGGGCGGTTGGTTTATGTTTACCGCATTGGGTGAAAATCCAGATTTTGTGAAAAAAATTGGCGTTATGCAATTCCCATCTAATCCTGATAGTAAGGGTAAAGCATCAGAATACATTGGAACAATGGGAGATAACTTCTATTCCGTTTCAAAAAATTCACAGAATCCTGAAATGGCATTCAAAGCAATTACATATTTACTAGACGATCAGGCTGTTAAGGATAGAATCGCAGCTGGTAAGATTCCTCCACTAAAAGATATTGTGTTAACTGATGATATTAGTAAAATGATATCCGAGAGTGCTTCATCTGCAACCGTTATGCAGCTCTGGTTAGATCAGTTCCTAGCACCAAACGATGCAGAATTGCACAAAGGAGAATTACAAAAACTTATGGGTGGTTCTATTACTCCAGATGAATATGATGCGAACATGACTAAGGGCGTGCAACATAAATAATCATTCCAAAGAACATGTTTGAAAAAACTGTGATTTTGATTTATTGATAATGATAAGGTACCTGAAAGGGTACCTCACATTATTAAAATACTTATGAGAGGTGACATATGGGAGTGAAAAGACGAACCTTGGAAAATTCGAGGAAACGCTCAACAGCTATCGTTGCTACCATTTTTCTATTACCAATAGCGTTCTTTCTAATTATATACATTTTTCGCTCAATATTTTATACATTTCAAATCAGCACTTTGGATTGGAACGGCGTGAGCAAGTCTAATACTTTCATTGGACTTGATAACTGGAAAACGTTAATTAGTGATAAAACATTTTTAAGTACTATAAAAAATAATATTATTATGGTGATTGCTTGTTTAATAATTCAAATGCCAATAGCCTTGGTTTTAGCATATTTATTAGATTGGGCTAATAAAAGGGCAAAATTTCTTAAGTCTATTTATTTTCTTCCTTTACTGATGAGTTCAGTTGCTATTGGGTTTCTTTTCAAACAGCTATTTGATTCTCAATTTGGGTTGATGGCAGTTTTTATGAAGTTCTTTATTGATACCCCTTTTAACTTGCTTGCAAATGATAAGACAGCAATTTGGGCAGTCATTGGAGTTATATGCTGGCAATTTGTACCATTTTATATGGTGTACTATTTTGCTGGACTTACTTCTATTTCAACAGAACTATATGAGGCGGCGATAATTGATGGGGCCAAAAGACATCAATATATCTTTAGAATTTCTCTCCCAATACTTAGTGATACCATTAAAGCTGCTACCATTATGTGTATAGTCGGTTCGTTAAAATATTTTGATTTAATCTATGTTATGACAGAGGGCGGCCCATCTGGTACTACAGAGCTTATGGCTACTTACATGTACAAAAGTGCATTTACACAAATGAAAATGGGGTATGGTTCTACAATTGCATCAGCGATGTTTATCATTATTACAGTCATTTCGCTTGTTACTTTTAAGATGATGCATATTAAGGAGGAAAAATAGGATGAAAACGAGTAAAAGATTTTCCTTCGCTGCAATAATTGCAATCATTTTTGCAATTGCATGGGCATTAGTAACCGCTTTCCCATTTTTATTTATGGTATTTACCTCAATTAAAGAACAGAAGGAGCTATTTAAGAGTTCCACCATCTTTGCGTTACCAAAATCATTTTATTTAGGTAACTATATTGAGATTTTGACTGGAAATTTCGTTATGTATTTTAAGAACAGTATTCTAGTTTGTGTTGTTGGTTTGATAATATTGATTGCTAGTGCCTCAATGGCATCTTATGTTTTTTCGAGACTAAAGTTTAAGATAAATAAGTTAATTTTTGGTATTGTAATTGCTTGCATGGCAATACCAATTCATGCTACCTTGATTCCAGTATTTCTATTGACGAAAGAGGTTGGGCTTTATGATAATCCGTTGGGGCTAATTGGTCCATATATTGCTTTTAATCTCCCGCTGTCAGTATTTATTTTAACTGGATTCATGAAAGGAATTCCTGTAGAAATAGAACAAGCAGCAGATGTGGACGGAGCTTCCAAAGTTGGGATATTCCTAGAAATAATGTTACCGCTATCAGTTCCTGGACTAGCTACGCTAGCTATTTATAATGGAATTAATATGTGGAACGAGTTTGTTTATGCATTTGTGTTAACTTCTTCGGTTAAGAGCCGTACACTGCCTCTTGCAATATGGGAATACCAGGGACAATACGGTGTAAATATTCCGATGGTAATGACAATTCTTACTTTATCAGCTTTACCTATGATTATCGCATTTGTTATTTTCCAAGAGAAACTAATAAAGGGTATGATGGCTGGTGCTGTGAAAGGATAGAATTTTATAAATAAATAAATAAAGAGAGGAAATAAAAATGTCTTTAATTAATGATATTAATGTGTTAACAGGAGATAAAAAAGCGTTTGCTAAAATGTTTGACCATACGATATTAAAAGCAGATGCAACAAAAGAACAGATAGTGAATTTAT
>DATCID010000243.1:0-19753 GCA_036507975.1 Ruminiclostridium sp. | reverse complement strand
CACAGACTCAGAGTCATTGCTAATTAAATCTATTAATGTGATTTCGTTACCCTCTTTGTCAATGCCAATAGGGTCTTGCAGCGAAACCTCATTCTGTATTTTTTTAGAGGACCTAATTTGCATTAGAATCTCATTTTCTATCCTCGCAGTACGGAAACATTTTGTGAATTTGCCCAAGCCCTCTCTTCTCCCCGTAGGAAAACATCTAGCTTCACTCCGTCCCAAACTGCATTTTTCACTATACTTTTAAGCATTCTTCTTTTAATATCCACACTCATAATATTCCAAAAACTTTCACTTGAAGACAAAAGGCTTTGAGCCAAAAGTTCTAAATTCTCATTACTAATGTCAGATAATGTATCAACTGATGATAATTCGAAAAGTCTAGTGTTATAAGCTTCCTTATCATCATTTTCTTTTCTTAATTGATACAGCATGGCAACCTGAATATCATCATTTTCCTCTTTCGAAATTAATTTAATTAGCTTTTTTATTTTCAAATCAGAACTATCTCGTTTATCTTGGAGAAGCTGGATTTCACTCTTTATCTTATCCTTCCCGTGCCAATTTCTTATACCATTACAATATATTTCATCACAAATAGGAGGATAGTCCATCACAATATGTTTTAGCTCCTTCATTACCATATCGTCCAAAACATTGCCCTTGATATTTGTTATACTACAACGTAATTTCCCACTTTTTTCCTTCATCTCGCACAAATAGTAAAATATTGCTTCTCCATTTTCATTTAACCGTTTTGAAGCTTTTGGTCTCATAAAACTTCCGCAGTTTGCACATCTGATAATGCCAGAAAGAAGGGATTTAGTATTTTTTACCCGCCTGTATGATTTACATTTGTTTTGAAGCAACAGCTCCTGTGTCTCTATCCATGCTTCACTTGGTACAATTCCTGGGTGTAAGCCAACAGCGAATACCCATTCACTGCAATTCCGGTACCTTTCACTATGTGCACTCTCTGCTTGACTGGTTTTGTTATATCCCATCAGTCCATTAATTCCGTTAAATTCTTCAAGGTTTGAATTCATATCATAACCACTAGTGCTCAAATACTGAAATAAATTTTCATCTGCAATTGCATATACTGGATTGGAAAGTATAAATCTAATAGAAAACCTTCCAAAGTCCACACCATTTTTTGTAACAATTCTATTTTGAGCGAGATACTTCTCAACCATCGTAATAGATTTAAAGCTAATATATTTATTATATATTAGCTCTATTATTGAAACTTCTTCAGATATAGACACAAGTTTAGACATCCTGTGTTCCTTTCCTGAAGAATCAGTTGTAACCACCACCTCGGATTTGTAGCCTGTAGGAGTAGTACCTCCTAGCCACCTTCCTGTTTTAGCCAATTGCATCATGTTGTCGCGAATTCTCTCAGCTATTGTCTCTCTCTCCAACTGAGAAAACACCGAAGCCACATACATCATAGCTCTTCCCATTGGCTTTGAAGTATCAAACTGCTCTCTCACCGATATAAAGCTAACATTATACCGTTCCAGCTCATTTATCAGTTGTGAAAAATCCGACACGTCTCTACTTATTCGATCCAATCTGTAGCAAATTATCATATCAAGCTGTTTAATCCTTGCATCATTTAGCATACGCTGAAATTGTGGTCTATTGGTATTGCCCCCTGAAAATCCTTCATCTTCATAGATTAAGAAGTCCTCATTAATACATCCAAGAAATTTTATTGCATACTCCTTGCACATCTGTATTTGATTTTCAACACTTTCTCCCTTACCGGTAAATTTGCTCTTTCTTGAGTAAATAGCAGCTCTCATTTCCATCAGTCCTCAAATAAGCAGTTATAATCTAGTAATATTATGAGGCTAGACGGATTATTACTTATTTACTCAACTTTCACAGTTTGAATCGTTACCAGTCACAGGATGGTAGATTTATTAATTCCAGCTGGCAAAGTTAAGTTACTAAATATTTTGCCTACTGCAAGTGAACATTTATCCATCTCAAGATGTCTTCGTATACTTCATCCCTATTTATCTCGTTCAATATCTCATGTCTGCTACCTTGGTACAACTTAAGGTTCAAGTCTGATACACCTAAAGCTTTATAAATGTCGTATAGTTTTTCAACCCTTTGTCCATATAGTCCTACAGGGTCCTCTTGACCTGCTATAATATATATAGGCAATGTTTTGGGAATATTGGCTAATTTATCTTTCTTATACAAGTTAACTAATCCATCGGATAAATAATAATAAAAACCTGTAGAGCAAATAAATGGTTCTTTCTCAAGTTAGGATATGTGTTATGTGCGACTCTTCTGATTTTCTGGATATAAAAGAATATTCCAGAGAATTGGGAGAAGTGATATATCCAAATGTGAGAAAGAACCAAATAAATCCGCAGTATTCATCATCAATATATTTCTTCACCTCAACAGCATCATAACTGAGCCAATCGAATTCAGTTACAGGGTTATTTATTTTATTGTTGTAACTGCCAAAGCTTAATTTATCTAAAAGCTTGGCTTCCTTTTCTTCTCCAAAGAATTTAATTTGAATTGCTGCTAAAATCTTGGCAAATTTGAACTCCACACCTATTTGAGCAGCTGAACCAGAAAGAATTAACCCATTTATTTGGCTGCCATACTTAGTTATATATTCTTGACCAATAAAAGATCCAAAACTGTGTGCAAGAATATAAATAGGAATATGCGGATATTTCTCCTTAAGCATTTTGGTAATCATGTACTCATCTTCAACAATGTTATAGAAACCATTTTTGCCAATTACACCAAGTTTTCCATTAAGCTGTGAGGTTTTTCCATGCCCTCTATGATCATCACCAAACACGACAATACCCTGAGTATTTAAATATTTTGCAAGCCTGTCATATCTTCCTGCATGCTCAGCCATGCCATGAAATATTTGCAGAACAGCTCTAGGATTCTCCACCTTATCCCAGCAATAAGCACTTATAACATAACCGTCTTTTGTCGTGAGATTAATAGCTATTCCAGATAATTCGTTCTCCATAACACAGGCCTCTCTTTCAACTTAATTCTTCTCTCTATGCTGCTTGGATAATATTATACGTACTCGGTACTAACAATATTCTAATGAATTTAAAGCTTTAAGTCTTTTGTTATTCCAGTAAAAATAACACCAATAGCCACAGCACCAGCATCAGGATAGTTTAGACTTCTTTCACCGACATAGCTTGCTCTGCCTTTTGTAGCCACCATTTGTTTAGTTTTTTCTGCTCCAGCAACTGCAGCCTCTGCACTTTTGCGCATAGCATCTAGGATATTTTCGTTTTTATCAGCACTTGCACAAAGAGATTGGGTAGCAGGGATTAGTGCATCAAGCAAGGTTTTATCTCCAAGCTTTGCTCCTCCCCTTTTTTGAATGCCTTCTACAGCACTTTGCATCATCGCTGCTAACTCAGATAGATTTAAATCACTCTTACCAGTAGCATACTTAGCTGCACTTCTAAATGCAGAACCCCATATAGGCCCAGAAGCACCACCGCAGTACTCAGTAATTATCATTCCACACCCCTTCAAGAACGCCCCTATATCTTCTTGTGGAATGTCATCCCAATCTTGTTTTAATTGTTTAAAGCCTTTAGCAATTGACATTCCAAAGTCTCCATCACCCGCAACAGAGTCAAGTTCGCAGAAATAAACCTCATTTTCAATGATAATGTCAGCCATATTCAAAACAAGATCTGTTATATTCTTAGTATTTAACATGTTTTCGCAAATCCCTTCTAAAAAAATTATATTTTTAGTGCTGGAGTGTCTGCTGATGCCTCTAAATAATTTTTTAGCTCATCATCAAGCTTTAGTAATGAAATAGAAGCACCTGCCATATCAATTGCAGTCATATAATTTCCTACTAAGGTCTTGTAAATTTTTATATTCCTACTGTTTATTGCATCAGTAACTGAATTGTTTAACACATAAAGCTCTTGCAGCGGAGTTCCACCAAGCCCATTCACAAGTAAAGCAACTTCATCACCAGCGTTGAAGGGGAGATCAGAAACGACCAAATCCACCATTCTCTGTGCCAATTCATCAGCAGAAACGAGTTTCTCGCAAGCAATTCCAGGTTCTCCATGTATTCCTACGCCAAATTCTATTTCGTCTTCATTCAATTTAAATGTTGGCGTACCCTTTGCAGGAACAGTACAAGATGTAAGTGCAAAGCCAATAGTACGAACATTCGCAATTACCTTCTCAGCTACCGTCTTCACCTGTTTTAAGTCCAAGCCCGCTTCCGCAGCGGCGCCCGTTATTTTGTGCACAAATACTGTACCTGCCACACCTCTTCTGCCAACAGTGTACAAACTGTTTTTTACAGCAACGTCATCATTTACATATACCTTTTCAACAACAATATCCTCGTCCTGCGCCATCTCTGCTGCTGCGTCAAAGTTCATGCAGTCCCCTGAATAATTCTTGATTATCAAGAGAGTGCCCTTTTCGGACTGAGTTTCAAGAATGGCATTGTACACCTGAATAGTAGAAGGAGATGCAAACACATCTCCACAGACAGCAGCATCAAGCATGCCTTTTCCCACAAATCCTGCATGCGATGGTTCATGCCCACTTCCCCCACCACTTATAATGGTAACCTTTTGTTTATTTAATTCTCTTCTCTTGATTATTTTATACTTTTTATTCAAGGCCAATTGATTAGGATATGCCTTGACGATTCCCTCGCACATTTCAATTACAATATCTTCAACCTTATTAATTATTTTTTTCATATAATCCTCCTATTGACCCAGTTTATCAGCTGTTAGAATTGCAGAGTATAAATCCTTTGCCGTAACAGGGAATGGCATATTGTGGATGGTCTCTCCTGGCGCTGTTGCTGCCCTGGCTACAGCCATTATCTTCTCTTGTGTTACTTCAACAATTCCAAGGTCTTTTAGACATGTTGGAAGACCAATTGATTTGCAATAACTAATAACATTTTCAAGCTCTTCTGCTGGTGCATTTTCCAGTACTAGATGTACCACGGTTCCAAAGGCCACCTTCTCACCATGCATATAATGATGTGTTTCTTCAAGAACAGTGAGTCCATTATGAATTGCGTGTGCGGCCGCAAGTCCACTGCTTTCAAAACCCAATCCACTAAGCAATATATTTGCTTCAACAATATTCTCAAGTGCTTGTGTAACTACCTTCATTTCGCAAGCCGCCTTTGCTTTTATTGATTCCTCAATTAAGGTTTCAAAACAAAGCGTTGCTAATGCATATGCTGCCTTGGTACTTTTGCCACCAGGCATATTATTTGCACCGGATCTGATACAGGATCTTGCCTCAAAATAAGTCGAGAGTGCATCGCCCATTCCTGCAATCAGGAACCTTACAGGTGCCTTTGCAATAATACCTGTATCAACTAAAACAAGGTCGGGATTTTTATGTAAATGGAAGTATTCTTCAAATTCACTCTTCTCATTATATACAATAGCAAGTTTACTTGTGGGAGCGTCAGTTGAAGCAATGGTAGGAACAATAATCACTGGCTTTTTTGATAGAAAAGCTGCAGCTTTTGCTGTATCTAATGCCTTTCCACCGCCAAGTCCGATAAATACTTCACAATTATTATCTTGCGCTAGTTTTTGCATTCTCTCAATCTCTTTCCTAGTGCATTCCTCACCAAATTCACCATAAACTAAAACAAAAGAATCATTTTCAATGGCTTTATCAATATAATTCTGCACTCTTGCCTGATCAACTTTTGATGCCACTAGCAATGCCCTGTCCGAAAACTCATTTACATATGTTCCAAGGTTATACAGTTCATCCTCTCCCTGTATATACTTTGATGGTGAAATCATCATTCTTTTCATAAAATAAACCACTCCTTAAATTAAATTATAGTTTAATTATAAACTAAGGAGGGGTTTATGACTTGGACTTTATAGCATTGTTTGTGTAAAAATCGACTATTCTAGCAGCAAATCCATAGTAAATTTATGCAATAATAGTAACTTTCAGCACTGTTTTTTGGTAAATAATTATTCAAATATGGCTTTGGTGCTCCTATAAGCAGAAGGAGTCATTCCCTCCATTTTCTTAAACACCTTTATAAAATAGCCACTATCCTCAAAACCTAGATCTAAAGCGATGTTTGTTATTGGCACATCACCTTTTTCCAAAATTTCCTTAGCTTTGTTTATCCTTATTTTATTTATATAGTTTGCAAAGTTATCTTCTGCAACTTTATTAAAAAGCTTGCTGAAATAGCTAGAGCTTATGTTGCACAAACTTGCCATACTATCTAATCCAATATTTCTCATGTAATTTTTTTCTATATATTCAAGAGCTGGTCGCAAAATAATGTGGTCATGATTAATCAATTTTTTATTTTCATTATAATTAAACTTTTGACAAATACCTACACTATCATCATCGTTGGATATTTCGTCTAATAATTTCAAATCAGGATTATCCACCTTAGATGTTTCATCGACAAGATTAATTTTTAATACAGCTTCTTCAACTATATAGTTACTAATGTTGTACATCATAGTGGCTATAGCCTTTATTTTATCAAGTTTCATGACTGGGAGCTTACTATACAAGCTATTAAGGTCACACTCGCTAATAATGTCCAAAACATTTGTATTTTGGCTCGTTATTTTCTCCAAGCACTCTTTATCTTGCTCATCCTCAACCAGTACCTGCCCTCCCATAACCGCACCTAAGTACTGTCCATCAACAGTTATAGGAATGGCAAAATCTACTATACCCATATGGCACAGATAAATATATGGTTGATTCAATCGAGTAGCCTCTATGCCTCCTCTCGAGTCACACTTTTCACAAATTTGTGTATATTGGGGATGCGCTCGTACAGCTTTGCATAGCTCAGTGCATTTACTGTGATGTGTAATTGGTTTGCCCTTGTAGTCCACTGTCAGCATGGCCATATCAGTTGCTTCTGCAATTGAATCTTGAATATTTCTAAAGTTATTAACATTAATAATATAGTCTAGATCCAATATGTGTTTTTTCAAAGCATGTCCCCTATCTTTAACTGCAGTTTTTTAAAATCTGATGCAATGAATACTAATTATTATATTACTCAACTTTCGCACATATAAAATGTGCTGTGACCTTTAAAAAATCAAAAGTAAAATCAAAAGTTTATGAAAAAACAAGTTCAATAACACCTCTAAATAGGGTAAAATGTAAGTGATAATATCTAATTATAACACAAGATTCTACTGTAGAAAATATTTTTAGAATTACAGTTTACTTTTTACAAAAAGTCTAAACTAAGTTTAATATTAAAAAACTACACTGTCGATAAAGTTAAAGGAACTCCGCGTATTCAAGTATTTTATTTATGGCTTATGCTTGTATTTACAGATAAAAATCTATTTATGAAATAGCAATCTGTAAACTACAATACCTTATAAAAAGGTTGTAGTTTACAGGATGTGGGTAGTATCTACAATAATGGAGCTGCTTTTTAAAATACCTTTCTTTACTGCAATTACAGCAGTTCTATTTATGAGTATATCTAAAATATTCATGTCTTTTAAGCGTAGATTTCGAAACTAGGTTAAAGAACTTGATTCAATAACAATATCTTCATCATATGACTACCAAAGAAATCATAAGAATGTACAAAATAGCCCAAAGAAGAAGCAGAAAATTTAATTGTTTTGATAATATTGTGGAGACTCCTTCTTTGCTACTCTTAAAAAGAATTTAATTTATGGTAGAAAGTTCAAGCAAATCGTACTTTTAAACAAGTGCAATCAGCAGCATATATAATATCGATAAATGTCAACCTAGCTTTGGATTATTTCAGTTTGAAACCGTAAGTTGGAGCATTAGAATAATGTGAATGGTATCTTTATATAAAAAGCAATCAAAAATTTAATATTATCTTAAATTTTTGATTGTTTAACTATTTTAACAACTATTTTTATTAAGAAATGATCAGCAACATAATCTTGGGAATCTGGTGGTATAGTCGTGGTTGTTATATGTAATATATTAATTTTCTCCGCTTCACTAAATTCACCCAATATGTTACTACATTTTTAGAGTATCCATTATTTGTTAGTTTTGAAAGTAGCTTAACCCCTAAAAAAACAAAGAGATACTGATCATAGGAAAAAATTCTAATTATATTCTTTAATAACTCTCAAATAAAGCTTACAACCATACCAACCCATACTAAAACAAACTTAATTCCTAAAATTTCATTCCATGTTTATTATAAAACAGGCTTAAAAACGTCACTCTACACGATGGTAGTTATTGCAGCAGTGCATTTGAATAAGTAAAGCAGCATGTCAACTATTATTGAAAAAACCATAAACCTACGTCTCAATCAACTAGAATTTCTCATTAATTTTCACTTCATTTATATATATATATCAAAAAGTCAATTGTTCAGTAGGTTTACCTGGTTAAAATTCATTCTGCTTGGAAAATGCATTGATACTCATACTCAAGTATTTTGCCGCATTTTCCACAGAAAGCTCTTTGCGCAAAATCAAATCGAGAACCTGCGGAATAGGAGTCTGCCAGTATCCTGTACGCATAAAGTCAAGGCACTGATTATAGCCGGCAGGATAAGTATGAGGCACCGCAGTTTCCAGGGCCGTTACAGCGGGACTCAAATAATCCGGCGTATTTCGCACAATCTCATCTGTATCATACAGTTCAATCGGCAAAAGTCCCCCAGTACGGTTCAAGTACGGAATCAAGATATTCGGTTGGTTGATAAACGAAATGAGTTCCCATGCCACCTGCGGATTTTTACAGTTGGAGGAGATACACAAGGGCATGCCGCCCATAAATGTGAAGTTGTTAACCGGTCCTTTTGGAAAAGGTGCATATCCATATTTTACGTCTCCACCAGCCGTGGTTTCCACTAACCACTTCATAGCACCTGGAGAAGCGGCCATCATGGATATCTGCCCCTTGACCAGCATAGAAGTAATGTCACGAACAGATAACGCAGGAGGCACTGGAGGACAGATTTTATGCTTCAGCACAAGATCTGTATACCATCGTAGTGCTTCAATAAATTCTGGCTCTTCCGTTGCAGGTACTACCCGTCCGTTATCAATTCGGACCATCCGCCCTCCCCTCTGAATAATCCAAGGCATAATTGATTGCAATGTCACAGGATCATGATTGCTTGGAAATGCATAAGAATATAGCCTCTGCCCCGGATTGCTCAGTATTTTTCCAATCTCCACAAAGGTATCATGGGTTAAAGGATGTTCAATTGGATCGGGAATCCCTTCATTCTGGAAATGATCTTTGCGGTAAACCAATAGTCTGGATTCAGAAAATAATGGATAACCATATAGCTGACCTTTATGGATATAGGAATTCATGCCATACTGTGCGCAGCGCTCCTTGATTCTCGCTAAAAGCTCAGGTGCAATAAACTCATCCAACGGTTGGATTACACCCATACGCGCGAAGATACCTACCGCATCGTTACTAACAGAAAAAATATCTGGCACTTTCTTTTCGATAAACTTATTTATGATATTTTCAATGGCATCATACCAGTTATTCCAATGCACCAGCTCAACTTTATATCCGCTGGACGTTGTAAATTCTTCAAAACAGTTAAGTAAAAATAGATCTGTCAGCCCTTCCTCCAGCGCAATTTGAATTTTTCCTGTAGGTGTCTCTACGGGCTTTATATTATGAGTGCTCCCATCTTCTTCAAACCATGATTTTTTCATTGTTTGACTGATATAAGTACCTTTGGGGCGCAATCTAACAATCATCCCCAGTTCTTCCAGTTCGCTCAGTGCTTTTCGTACTGTAGGACGGCTGACTTTAAACTCCTTACAGAGATCCAATTCATTGGGCATACGTGAACCCAGCGGATATTCTCCGCTTTTAATTCTATTGCTGATAATTAGGCGAACTTGATAGTGTAAAGGAATTGCAAGATGCCGATTTATTAAATTTTGTTCCATGCCACCACCCTTTTCGTATGACGCAAATCTATATGATTTTTTTAATACAAATTATTAGAGTCAATTGCCTTGTATAATGCCTGATTTTTTTTATAAATTTTATGATAAAGATATTCCAACTCCTGATTGGGAATGTATTCCTGACCGAAAGATACAATTTTCTGTACCGCCTGCTTTTCATTTTCAAAAAGCCCACATCCCACCCCAGCTAACACTGCTGCACCCACCGCGGCACAATCCGTTTCTTTAGGAATGCATACTATGAAACCAGTGACGTCCGCCATCATCTGCATCCATACGGTTGAACGAGATGCACCACCAGAAATAATTATTTTATTCGGACATATGCCAAATTTATGCAATATATCCAGATTCTTCCGAATTTCAAATGTTATACTTTCAAAAAACGCTCTAGCGATATTAGCTTTAGTTGCAGATAGGGTCAGACCAAAAATCAAACCTTTAGCAGCAGAATTCCAATACGGGCACGCCGCTCCTTCAAAATGTGGAAGAATAACCATACCATCTGCACCCGGCTTAGAGTTTTCTATGATATCACGGTCAATTTCTTTGAGAGATAGCCCGTTATAAAAAGTATCTCGCACCCATTCCACAACTTTTCCTGTAGCAAGCATGGCACCTTCCAGCACCCATAAATCACGAACGGCAGCTCTGTGGCAGATCAATCGATGATGTTCATCAAAAACAGGTTTCTTCAATGTGGCAAGAATATTGGCGGCTGTCCCAATCCCGATTTCGACATCACCGTCACATATGGCTCCCGCACCTAATGAAGCACATTGCTGATCACCACCACCACTCACTAACATTATACCGTCAGGCATGCCGAATTCTGCTGCGAGCGCCTGAGACAATATGCCTACCTTTGTTCCAGGCTGTACTAGAATCGGCAGCACCTCTTCCGATAGACCGCTGTATTCCATTAATTCAGAGCTCCAAACGCCCATTTTCAAATCAAACAACATCGTTTGACAAGCGTTGGATGTATCAAGATAATGTTCCTCCGCTCCAAGCCGACACAGGATAAAGTCGTGCACAAGCCCGAAGCATGCTATTTTCTGGAAATTATCCGGCTCATTTTCTCGTAGCCAGAGAATAAAAGCAAGAGTCCAGATGGTACTGATTCCAACACCAGTGATCTCATAAACGCGATCCGTTCCGATATCCCTCTCCATTTTGGCACATTGTGCACTGCTTCTGCTATCCATCCATGTAATCATATTACGGATAGGATAGTTATCTTTGTTCACGCATACCAAAGTATCCCGCTGGGTGGACAATGAAATAGCTCTGATTTCAGAACAGTCACCAGCAAAGGTGTTCAAAGCTAATTTTACCGCTGATTTTACTGACTGCCACATGCTTTCTGCATTTTGCTCTACCCATCCGATATGGGGTAGCAGAAGATCATATTCTACATTGGATTTTACCATAATATTCCCGATTTTGTCAATGATAAGTACCTTTACCGCGGTTGTTCCAATATCAATTCCCATCAAGTAATCCATTGATTTATCCCCTTGTTTTTGATGACTAATACTCAAGAAAACCCCAATCTATCCTTTTACAGCTGCAGAGGAAAGACCGCTGATCAAACTCTTCGAGAAAAATGAGAAGAATATAAGGATTGGTATGGTTCCTACCGATAACCCAAGAATCTGAGCACCATAGTCGTTTCTGAAACCGGTGGACAGACTCTTGATGCCCAGCGGAAGTGTAAACAACGATTCTTTATTCAGCACAACCAATGGTATTAGCAACGAGTTCCATGACCAGAGGAACGAAAGCAGTGCCAAGGTTATAACAGCAGGCTTAATAAAAGGAAGTGCGATTCTAAAAAAAACACTATATTCATTGCAACCATCAATTCTTGCGCTTTCAATCACTTCATCCGGAATTGCATCCTTAATATAAGAAGTCATCCAGTATACGCCAAAAGCACTCGCCCCATTTGGCAGAATAATCGGCCATAATGTACCCATTAAACCCAAATAATTCATTTCAATCATAAAAGCAATGAGTCCCAACTGCGTTGGGATCATTAAAGTCAGTAGAACAAAGTTGAACAGAACTTTTTTCATTTTGAATGTATATTTAGAAATAGCATATCCACACATGGAACTGATGATAACACACAAAGCAGCAGAACCTGCTGCTGCTAAAATGGAATTTTTATAATAGGTAAAAATTGGAACGGTAAACAGAGTCTTCATATTCTGCATAACATAGTTTCCAGGTACCATTTTAATACCGGTAAACAGATCGTTTATATAATAAGTTCCCATTACCATCATAGAATAGAACGGTAATACTGCAACAATTGACATCAAACCAATAATTAGAATCATGATTGCCTTTGGAAATGTAATACGTTTAATCATTTGTTGTCCCTCCCGATTCCTACTATCCTGTTAAATACCACAGTCACCAGACCTATGGCTATAAACAATCCGTAGCAAATTGTAGCTCCATAACCATATCTCATAATCGTGCCAAAACCAACATCATACATTAGCCAGACACCTGTCAATGCAGCTCCCTGTGGTCCACCTACCAGGCCGCGCCCACTTCCGCCGCCAGAGAATAAGAGGAGAGGTTCCTCAAATATCTGAAAACAGCCAATCAATGTCGTCAATGCAACAAACACGATAACAGGCCTTATCATTGGTAATGTAATATAGAAAAATCGTTTCCACCCGATGGCACCATCAATATCACATGCCTCATAGATATCATCGCTGATGTTGGTTATACCAGTCATCAGAATAACGCCTGTATAGCCGCTCCAGCGCCAGACGGTAACGAGTGCAATCATAGCACGGGCGGCCCATGGTCTCCCTATCCAATCAGGTTGTGGCAGACCTATCATTTTCAGCGCCATATTGATATATCCAAAGGCAGGGTCGAACAAAATGGCAAAAAGTAATCCTAAAGCAACCGGTGTTGTCAGATAAGGCAGGAAATTAAACAGGCGAAGTGTATTCTTAAACTTTATTTGCTTGCCGCTTAACGCTACTGCTATAAACATACCTAAGCTAAGCTGAACCGGTATAATCATCGCCATCAATATAAATGCATTGCTCAGCGCCTTGTAAAAACGGGCATCACGGAAAAGCTCTACATAGTTCTTAAAGCCAATAAATATAGGCGTATCAAACGGTGTCCAGTTCATCATGCTCATATAAAAGGTAAATAATATCGGAAATGCTAGAAACACAAAATAAAAAATTATAAACGGAGCACTAAAAACATAAGGTGCAACCGATTTATCAATCAGCTTTATTCTCTTCTTAGGTACTGTAATATTGTTGAGAGTAGTTTTTTTAAGTTCGGAACCCAATGTAACCCCACCTCCTAATAAAAGTCTTATATCCTCAAGCAGTGAAATATTTTCAAAAAAATACAATTTAAAATATATATGTAGAGAAACCAGCACGGAAGTTCTAACATACTGGTTTCTCTACATGATAATATTTTAAAACTAATATTTACTTATTATCCTTTAGTTCAGAAGCCTGGGAAAGAACATCTTTCTTTACCATCGTCAGAGCCGCATCTGCAGTTGCACCGTTGCCCATTTCAACCAAGGCCGTTGCAATACAATTGCTTACCAATACGTCATATTTAGACATCGGACGTACCTTCGTATTTGGATGCTTGCTAATTTCCATCCATTTTGCAAGAGGGTTCTGACCTGCAAACATTGGGTCATTTCCTTTAGTAGTGGTATAAGCTTCATTTTCATAGAAAGGCTTATACAGTGTTGGTGCATGGTTTTTGTCAAGGAAAGCTTGAGCGCCTCCTTCAGATTGAGTGAACCAACGAATAAATTCCCAAGCGAGCTCTTTCTGTCCCTGTGAAATGCTTTTTGGGATTGCAAGAGCAGTACCCCCTTGATTATAGCCTCCACCAGGAGGAGTAATCAGACCAAACTTATTTATTGTTCCCTTAGGATTATTTGGGACAATGTTATCATACACCATCCATGTAACTCCAGAATAAAAGGTTGCATAATCGGTTGCAAATGCCGCGCTCCATTGTGGAGTCCAATTTGTAATCTCTCCAACTGCATTGTTTGCGACTAAAGCCTCAATAATTTTGAATGTAGGAAGAATAGCGGCTTCAAAGTTCAGCACATTGTCATTGGTGACATATTGCTCAGGAAAAAGCTGAAAGAATGAATCCCATACATCATTGACACCTGCGTACATATAAAAGCCTAAATCTTTACCTTTAAAATCTGCACTTGCTTTTATGTAATCATCTGTTGTCTTAAATTTGGATTCCATTTCATTAACTTCAGAAATGCCCCATAGTTTTTTTACATCGTTACGGTTATAGACAATGCCGCCGATACAGTTGTCTATCTGGGAACACGTAATTTCACCTTTTTCGTTGGTCATAAGTGGTAGAGCCCAGTCAACGATAACGGATTTGTCAAGGTTATAAGGAGCTGCGTCCAAACGCTCCCAAACATCCAGGTTCAGCTCTGTAAGACGGGCTGTTTGTTCCAGATTACCTATATCAGGCATGTCCGATTTAGAAGCAATAGCGGTTTGCAGTTTTGTAAAATAGTCACCGCCTGCTACCTTTACAAAATTAATTTTTATGTTTGGATACATAATAAAGAACGGATCTGTACAGCGGGCTTCATAATCGCCCCATACCCAGTAATCAAGTTCACCTTTGTACTCTTCTGGTTTTTTTGTCGGATAACTGATAGTGGCAGAATTATCTGTAGATAATGATGACGTATTGCTAGGAGAGGCGTTCTTGGAAGCACAGCCCGTAAATACCATTGGCATTATCATTATTACAGTGAGTATAATGCATAAAAGACGGATACTAACTAATTTCTTCAAATTTCTTCCCCCTTAATAAATAATTATTTTGTCATATGCAGTGCACAGCACATAACATAACATAACATCATAGACCATACATTACAATGTATTACATACACACTATATCATTAAAAAAGTCGTTACACAATACGTTTTATTGAAAATATAGTCATCAAATAACTTTTATTTACTATATCTAAAACCTACATTGCTTATTGCACTATAGTATGATAGCATAATATCTAACATAACGTTACAATAGGTAACATTATATAATTAATACATAAACGGAGGTAATTATAGTGAAGAAACATCAATTAATTGATGGATGGTGGATTAGACAGGTTTCGGAAAACGACCTTACAAAAAAGCCAGAAGCTTTAGCAGAGCATTCCCCGAATGCTGAAAACGGATGGGTTTATGCTGGAATAGCAGATCAGATTCAGAAGGTTTTGCTAGATAATAAAATGATACCCGAACGGGTGGCGATAGGTGAAACGGAACGCTGTAAGTGGATTGAGGAAAAAGACTGGCTGTATTGCTGTGATTTTTCATGTGATACCCCAATAAAGGGAAAAACTCTTTATTTGAATTTTAAAGGCGTTGATCTTTTTGCCGACTTTTATCTTAATAATAAATATATTGGCAGCCATGATAATATGCTGATTCCAAAGAAAATAAATGTAAGCGGCCTTGTGCAGAAGCAAAACCGCTTATTGGTTTATTTTCATTCTACGCTTAATAAAACGAATGAAATTTACAAGAACGTTTCAGAAGAAATCAAGGAGCACACAAAACCTCATCATTTTTTACGTAAAGGCCAGATCGAATTCGGAGATGCTGGAAAAGTTTCTATGATTAATGTGGGGCTTTTTGAAGATGTAATGTTGGAGATCATTGATGGCTGTGAAATTACATGGCCTGACATTGAAGTCAAGTTTGATTACTGGTACCGTTGGGCAGATATTAACTGCACTGTGAATGGTCTTGGAAATATCAATTGCATGTCAGTCAAAATGAGTATCACCGATCCTGACGGTAATCCAGCAGGCATCGTGGAATCTACCGTGAAACAAAACGAAAACGATTGGGTACAGAAATTAGTTGTACGTGTAGAAAACCCACGTTTATGGTGGCCAAAAAATTACGGGGAGCAGCCTCTTTATCAGGTAAGGGTTGAGGTATTATCAAATGACGAGGTATTGGACGTTGCAGAAAGGAAAGTTGGTCTTCGCAATGTGGAGAAAACTGGAGATATGCGTTTTCGCATTAATGGTCGTGAAATCAAACAATGGGGTGCACTACTTGAACCTTTTAACGGTCTGACTCATCGGTGGGATAAGGAGAAATGCCATCAAATGATAGAGCTGACCGATAACTGTAATATAAATACCTTGCGTATTTGGGGCGGTTCAATGCAATACGGCAATGAATTTTATGAGGAATGTGATAGCAGAGGGATTATGGTGTGGCAGGAATTCTGCTTGAGCTGGGCTCCTGCACCTGATTCAGAAGAATACAGTAAAAAGTATCGTGCCGAGGCAGAGTATGAAGTAAAACGTGTCAAGCATCATGCTTGTGTTCTGTTGTATAGCGGAGGTAACGAGTCTATGGTAGGTCTGATTGAAGGAATATCAGAAAAACTTAACTATGGCTGGAAGCCGTTTATGGAAGACTTCAAAGAGATTTGCAACACACTGGACCCTGACCGTTTTTATTTGTATTCTTCCCCCTGTGGTGGCGACTATCCCAGTGATCCGAGAGAGGGTGATACCCATCCGCTGTATTATACATACCGTCACGCGGTTGTACAATATCCGCTGTTCGTTTCCGAGCAGGCAAGATCAACAACCGGACCGCTTCGCAGTCTTCGCCGTTTCATGGACGACAAAGAACTCTGGCCTGATGGATATATCAATCAAGTAACTCACAGCCAGTATAACCCCACCTACAATATAACCTATCCCGATAAGCCTTACTATCAGTATGATCCCGATTATCAGGAAAAGTACAATGTAGGCTGGTCAGTCCCCCAGCTTAATAATGATAATCCTTTCATGGTAACTAGTTGGAAAAAAGTTCCCGTCCCTGAAACATGGTGGAGACGTGCTGCTTCTTTCTTTGCATCCGAGTGTTCTCCGTTGGAACGCTTTTTCGACGCGGAAAACGTATATGAGCTGATTTATAGAATCAATGCAGCAACTGCATGGTTTTTTAAAGATGACGCTGAACGTATCCGCCGTGGAAAACCCCATTACGAGATTGGTGAGCCAAGACGCTGTCAAGGTTATATCTATGTAAAACTTAATGATACCTGGCCGCAGTTCTATTGCACCCTAATTGATTTCTTTCAAGAAGTACATATTCCCTATTACCAATTTAGAAGATCCCTTAGTCCCATCCTACTATCCTTTGATTTTCAGGATCGGATTCACTTGTGGGGCGTCAACGATACCTCTACGGAGGTAAAGGGAAAGCTGGAGGTCAAGGTATTCAGCCAAATCCGCAATCGTATTGTTAATGAGTTTACCATTCCTGTTTCTATTGAAGCAGGTGAATCCAAAGTATTGACCAATCTTGATAGGGTGTGCCCTATTGTAACAGAATGCGTCGTACAGGCAAAATTGTATGCAGAGGACGGCCGCCTTATTTCCAATTCCGATACATTGGTGGATTTGGAACGTCATCAGTCCTTCCCAAGGGCAAAACTATCACTGAAGATAGAAGGTGACCAGCTGATTGTGACCAGCGACAAATACGCTCATTGCGTGGAAATTACCGGCGATGAAGACGGTGATGAATTTAACTGGTATTTTGAGGATAACTATTTCAATCTATTTCCTTATGAGGAAAAACACATTAAAATAATGGGTAAACATAAAAAGGGAATCATCAGTGCCAAACCTCATTACTCAGATTTTGTTACACAATTAGAGTTCTCCAGTCTCTAATCCTTGGTAAAAATGATGCAAAGCATCAGTAAATACATTTGCTCATGTGTTTCCTAATATTCTTTCATAATTTTTTTGGGGGTCTGAGCTGCCACTATACAGCCAGGCCCCCAATTTATACATTATAAATGTGTGGAATACTTGATATAGAGATTGCAGTAGCATCAGAGAAGTATCTTATTGTGAATGAATGTGACATTAATTCTTTACCACCATACATAAAATGTATCTTCCAGACCCAAAATGCTGTTAGTGATAGTAATCACAAGCACTAACAGCATTTTGACATCTATGAAAATCATAAAGACTTTTAATAGGATAAATTTAAATATTTAAGTCAATGAGGTTCTAAAAATCTATTTGCATTTACATGTGAAATGAATGATTAAGGAGGTGTTTAATATGTACTAAGGATAGATAGGGCAGAGTGGCTTTACTCAACATAATACTGCGGAACCTATCCGTTATTCTCAACTCTTTCTTTTGAAATAAAGTCTACTATATATGTCTTTTGTAGCAGGGCAGCGCCTTTGTATTTTTCATTGTTGAACATTTGCCTTCTGCTGCTTTCATACCAATTTGCATTTCCTAATGATATATTTCATTTATCTATTATAGCTCCTCAATAACGAAGAACATAAATATTTTAGTCATTATAACATTATTCAACTTCACATTCTATTTCAGTCCCATCAAGCAAGCATACAATCAGCTTGTTTTCATTGACAGTTATCCTCTCTACCAGTTTAAAATACAACTCAGTGTCAAACCGTACAATGGGCTGGGAGATTTGAAAATTAGCAATAAATCTTTTTGCGGTTACTTTTGTCAAAATATCTTTTCCTTCAGTTTGCCCTTTCCACTTCTCCATAAAGTAATCTATATTTTCCACAATAGCATTAAATGTATTTACAAAAGCTGAATATAAAAGCTTGTCATCAATGTGTCTGCTCTCACAGCCAACTTCACCTTTTACCCCATACTTGCTGTTACATCGCCAGATAATCCTTCTGAGCCTTTCATCCGTTGAATTCCAAACCTTTCTGCCATAGGCCCTTCCGCAGCAACCACAAATCACTCTCCCTGCAAAAGGATGTTGGTCTGTTGCATAGTCTATCTTCTGAATCTGCTGTTTCTCCGCATAAACTCTTTTTCTCTCCATCTCAAGCTGTATGGCTTCCCACATTTCCTTGTCTATTATGGCAGGGTGGCTTTCCTCCACATAATACTGTGGAACCTCTCCGTTATTCTCGACTCTTTTCTTTGAAAGAAAGTCCACTGTGTAGGTTTTTTGAAGCAGTGCATCCCCTTTATATTTTTCATTAGAGAGCATTTTTCTAATGCTGCTTTCATACCACTTTGACTTCCCGTTCCAGTTTTTAACTCCCTCATCCTCAAACTCCTTTGCGATCCTGTTAGGGCCTTTACCATCAAGGTAGTTTGAAAAAATCCTTCTGACTATTTTAGCTTGCTTTTCATCTATGATAAGGTTACCGTTTTCATCTTTGTCGTATCCCATGAATTTTGTATGATTGACTGTAACTTTACCTTGTTCAAACCGCCTTCTGATGCCCCAGGTTGAGTTTTCAGAAATCGACCAACTTTCGTCTTGCATCGTTTTGCCCGTTCCTCTTGATAGAAAACACATAGAGTAAGTAAGAATACAAAAGAAGGCACGTTGAGAGTGCAAAAGTAATGTTTAGAAAACACATAGTGCTGATTTTCTTTTTTATGGTTCTTAAAATGCCCTAATCTCAATAATTTTCTGCATGATACTCGTAATTTAGATTTTGTTTTAATAAAGTTGTACAATGTACAATCTGCCACGATGTATCAAATAAAACACAAACAAAAAAGTCTACCAAAAGTGTATTGGCATCACTCCATTCGGCTATCTTCTTATGTAATATTAATTTTATTGATAGTAGCACGTGTTTTAATCTTATTAGTAACTTTT
>DATCID010000242.1:0-2307 GCA_036507975.1 Ruminiclostridium sp. | reverse complement strand
ATTGAAATTCATATTTAATCCTACCTCCTTGCCTCTAATTTATTTATCCAATTAATTCATGTTGTTTTTTATATAATTGTTTTAGCTGACAGTCAGACAAAGCACTCTTTTGCTCTACTGCAAGGTCTTTAGCCTTTTCTAACACTTCCTTAGCCTCCAATTGGCTTAAGCTTAAATTCCATTGAAGAAATTTAAACTTTATAGAAGCCACGCCTGAATGTTTCCCAATTATTATTTGCCTGGTTAATCCTACCTCCTCAGGCTTAATCGCTTCATACAAATAGGGATTTTTGGATATGCCATCAACATGGATCCCTGACTCATGAGCGAAAATATTATTACCAACAATAGCCTTATCCACAGACAACTTTATTCCCATATAACTTAATATCTCAGAGCAATCAAATGCTAGCGAATGACCACTTGGTACTTTCTCTTGTTTCCACAAATGTTTTAACGCCATCAAAACTTCCTCCATTGCGGCATTTCCGCGTATTCCCACCCCACCAACTGCTGTTCCTATATATTTTATATCAGCTCTAAATGCTGCTAAACTATTAGAGGTAGCTAAACCCAAACCATTACTGCCTATAAATTCAAGAGGGCAAGGTGATGCCCTTTTTAACTCGTTCAAGGTTTCAAAGGCTTTGAAACAATCCATATTACTGCCTCTGTCCTTATAAATCAATCTTTTAACTCCATATTCTGTAAGGATCTTCCAATACAATTCTATATCACTTTTTTCTAAATCAGAGGCATTTTCAATGCATAAATACACTTCTTTGGCAAAAGTCTTAGCTTCAGCTAAAGCCAAGGAAAGCTGAACTAAAGATAGGTTTCTAGTATTATGAGACCATATAATAACTACCTTAGAAAAGCCACTTTTCTTAACTAAAGCCATTTCTTCGCAAGATGCATTAACAACGCACCGCACTAAACCCAATAAATCTGCTTGCTCAAATGCGTAACAACTATTTCTCCAGTATTTCAAATACACGTCGACTGCTTCAACATGGTATTTTTTTAAAAGTGGCAACATTAATTTGATGTTGCCACTTTTAGCTCCTAGCCGCAGAGCTTCATTTATCGTCTGGTCAATTATTCTAACTTTACCACCCATCAATAAATCACCTCTCCCTCTAAAATCATTAATTATATAATAAAATTTTAATTAGCCATTTCTTTTTGAACCAATTTTAGACCCTGTTCAATTGTATACCAATATATAACGCTCCGAATCCCTCGCTGAAGCAGCTTCTTCTCAACATTATCCCCAATTCTTAAAGTAAGAACGACATCACAATCAGCAATTGAATCCACTACCGCTTCCCTACGAGCTTCCTCCTCGTCACATTCCTCAATCCCAAGACAATACTTGTCAACCTGCCTCGTCTCAATATAGTTAAAATTTGAACCGTCTATTTCATAAATCATAAACTCTTTAGCCTGACCATAATGTAAATCTACAAGTCTACCATTCTTAGACGTTACTGCAACTTTTAGTTTTTTTACATTTTGCTGTTTTCCATCTACTTCCAATACTTCTTCTACTGTAATCTTATTTGAAAATTCTTGTGAACGATCCTCGCAAAGCATGCCAATAGCATCTGCCCTACATTGCTTGCAGTGACGCATTTGCTTTACATCTAGCTCACAAATATCTCTCATTTTTGCTAAATCCTTCATATTAGTTTGAGGATGATTTTCAAAAATGCTTCCTTGTGCAGGTATTAGTGGCATAATATTTATAATAAAAACACCAAGTTCCTTCATTTTTTTAACTACGTCAGGTACGTGGTGATCATTAATTCCCTCAAGCATTACGATATTTATTTTCACAATAATTCCTTGACTAGTTAGTAATTTAATACCCTTCAATTGATTTTCTAATAACAATTTTGCTCCTACTTCTCCAACGTATTGCTTACCTTTATAATTAACATATTTATATATTTTTGCACCAATCTTGTTATCTACGCAATTTACAGTTACAGTAACATGGGTTACTCCTAATTTAATAATTTCCTGCGCATATTCTGGTAACATAAGCCCATTAGTTGAAAGGCAAAATACGATATCAGGATTTTCTGCTCTAATTAGTTCAATAGATTTCTTAGTATTATCCCAATTATCTAAAGCATCTCCAGGCCCTGCAATGCCTACTATTGTAAGTTCTCCGATTTTTTCTTTTACAATATCAAACTTTATTTTAGCGTCTTTAGGCGTAAGTATTTCACTAGTAACTCCTGGCCTACTTTCATTTACACAGTCAAACTTTCTATTGCAATAATTACAGCTAATATTACA
>DATCID010000241.1:0-2945 GCA_036507975.1 Ruminiclostridium sp. | reverse complement strand
CAACATCTTCAACCTTATTAATTATTTTTTTCATCTTATCCTCCTATTGTCCTAGCTTATCAGCTGTCAAAATCGCAGAATATACATCCTTTGCCGTAACAGGGAATGGCATATTGTGAATAGTCTCTCCTGGAGCCGTTGCTGCCTTAGCTACAGCCATTACCTTTTCTTCGGTTACTTCAACAATTCCAAGGTCTTTTAGGCATGTTGGAAGACCAATTGATTTGCAATAACTAATAACATTTTCAAGCTCTTCTGCTGGTGCATTTTCAAGTACTAGATGTACAACGGTTCCAAAGGCCACCTTCTCACCATGCATATAATGATGTGTTTCTTCAAGAACAGTGAGGCCATTATGAATTGCATGTGCCGCGGCGAGTCCACTGCTTTCAAAGCCTAGTCCACTTAGCAGTATATTTGCTTCAACGATATTTTCAAGCGCTTGTGTAACTACCTTCATTTCGCAAGCCGCCTTTGCCTTTATTGATTCCTCCATTAAGGTTTCAAAGCAAAGTGTTGCCAATGCATACGCTGCCTTCGTACTTTTGCCGCCTGGCATATTATTTGCACCAGATCTTATACAGGATCTTGCCTCAAAAAAAGTCGAGAGTGCATCGCCCATTCCCGCAATCAGGAACCTTACAGGTGCCTTTGCAATAATGCCTGTATCAACTAGAACAAGGTCAGGATTTTTATGTAAATGAAAGTATTCTTCAAATTCACTCTTCTCATTATATACAATGGCAAGTTTACTTGTGGGTGCGTCAGTTGATGCAATGGTAGGAACAATAATCACAGGTTTTTTTGAAAGAAAAGATGCGGCTTTTGCAGTATCTAGTGCTTTTCCACCACCAAGCCCGATAAAAACTTCACACTTACTGTCTTCAGCCAGCTTTTTCATTCTCTCAATTTCTTTTCTTGTGCATTCCTCTCCAAATTCACCATAAACTAAAACAAAAGAAACCTTTTCAATGGCTTTATCAATATAATTTTGCACTCTTGCCTGATCAACTTTCGATGCCACTAGCAATGCCCTGTCCGAAAACTCATTTACATAGGTTCCAAGGTTATACAGTTCATCCTCTCCCTGTATATACTTTGATGGTGAAATCATCATTCTTTTCATAAAATAAACCCCTCCTCAAATTAAATTATACTTTAATTATAAACTAAGGAAGGGTTTATGACTTGGACTTTATAGCATTGTTTGTGTAAAAATCGACTATTCTAGCAGCAAATCTATAGTAATTTTATGCAATAATAGTAATTTTCAGCAATGTTTTTTTGTAAATAATTATTCAAATACGGCTTTGGTGCTCCTATAAACAGAAGGAGTTATTCCCTCCATTTTCTTAAACACCTTTATAAAATATCCACTGTCCTCAAAGCCTAAATCTAAAGCTATGTTTGTTATTGGGACATCGCTTTTTTCCAAAACTTCCTTAGCTTTGTTTACCCTTATTTTATTTATGTAGTTTGCAAAGTTATCTTCGGCAACTTTATTAAAAAGCTTGCTGAAATAGCTAGAGCTTATATTGCACAGGCTTGCCATACTATCTAAGCCTATATTTCTCATGTAATTTTTCTCTATATACTCTAGTGCGGGCCTTAAAATAATGTGGTCATGATTAATCAATTTTTTAACTTTAGTATAATTAATTTTTTGCGAAATACCTACATTATCATCATCGTTGGATATTGCGTCTAATAATTGTAAATCAGGATTAGCGACCTTAGAGAGTCCAGCACTTTCAGTACTGAAAGAATTAACGTCAAACTCAATATTTTCATCTATAAGATTTATTTTTAATAAAGCTTCTTCAACTATATAGTTACAAATGTTGTAAATCATAGTGGCTATAGCCTTTATTTTATCAAGTTTCATTACTGGAAGCTTACAATATAAGCTATCAAGGTCACACTTGCTAATAATGTCCAAAATATTTGTATTTTGGCTTGTTATTTTCTCAAGGAACTCCTTATCTTGCTCATTCTCAACCAGTACCTGCCCTCCCATAACCGCACCTAAGTACTGTCCATCAACCGTTATAGGAATGGCAAAATCTACTATGCCCATATGGCACAGATAAATATACGGTTGATTCAAGCGAGTCGCCTCTAGACCTCCTCGCGAGTCACACTTTTCACAAATTTGTGAATACTTCGGATACGCTCGTACAGCTTTGCATAGCTCAGTGCATTTACTATGATGTGTAATTGGTTTTCCCTTGTAGTCCACAGTCAACATAGCCATATCAGTTGCTTCTGCGATTGAATCTTGAATATTTCTATAGTTATTAGCATTAATAATATAGTCTAGATCCAATATGTGTTTTTTCAAAGCATGTCCTCCATCTTTAACTGCAGATTTTTAAAATCTGATCCGATATATACTATATTATTATATTATTATAATTTGACTTATACAACTCTACTATACACTTGGATTTCGTAATTTTACTCACAACTTTTCAATTATTCTATTATATAACTTATTCTTTTGTTCATCACTTATCTGTAAATCCATAACATATTCTTTAACAAAGATGATGTATGCTTTACCCAGCTCTTTTCTTAATTCGATTTCCCCTTCTTTTGTTTTTGGATAATGTGCAATGATTTCATATGATCTTTTCTGTTTGTTCACTTTTTTCTCCAAATATTTTATCACCTTTGATATATATGCTATTAAAGCAAGTACACATGCATTAAAGAAATCTGATAAAACATAGTATTATATTTAACTGAAGGAATGAACAATTACATCAGAACTTCTACTAAATGTTTCCGCAATGATGTAATTGCATTTTCTATACACCTAGCAGCATAAGTTGCGAGTCGTGTTCCTTTGTCCATTTTGAATGTTGATATTGCTTTAATCAGACCAATTGTACCTATAGAAATAAGGTCATCGTTATCATTGCCGCAAGAACCGTATTTCTTTA
>DATCID010000240.1:0-2751 GCA_036507975.1 Ruminiclostridium sp. | reverse complement strand
TTTTAATGGTAACAATGTCATTTCCCTTGTAAGAAAATTTATTGATACTATGAATCTTGAACAAATAGGATATATGGAAGTAAATGTTGAAAACAGATACTTGAACAACTTTTTGAACAATGATCAGTTAGGAAAATCTGCGTCGATTTTTCTTATCGATGGAGATGGGGTGATTATTTGTTGTAAGAAAAGTGAACAAATCGGGAAAAAACTACAGTATCCTTTTACTAATACAATTCTTAAATCAAAGGAAGGAGCTTTTAACAATACAATAAATCATATTCCAATGATTGTCACTTACTATACATCACCTTATACTGGTTGGAAGATTGTGGGATTAGCTCCTATGAGTGAGTTGAATTCTGATATTTTAAAAAACCAGACAATAATAGTTTTAATTGGAATTTGTGGGCTTATGGTTTCTCTTCTTTTATCAATAATCATTGCTTACATGATTACAAAGCCTATAAATGGCTTGAGGCGTGCGATGAAGGAAGTGGAACAGGGTAAATTGGAAGTTACCTTTGAGGATAGTAATTTCATTGAAACAAGAGAGCTTGGTGAAGGGTTCAAAGAGATGTTAAGAAAGCTTAGAGAGCTTCTGGCAAAAGTTTATGAAGGGGAACTGAGGAAAAAAGAAGCGGAATTTAAAGCGATGCAGGCTCAGATTAATCCGCATTTTCTTTACAATACACTTGAAACTATTAATTACATGCTTATTATAGAAAACAAGCATGATATAAGCAAAATAGTTACATATCTTGGCGATATACTGAGATACAGTATTAATAAGGGCAAGGGTATAATAACTTTGACAGAAGATTTAAACCAGATTGAAAAATATTTATATATTCAAAAAATAAGATTTGGTGACAGGCTGCAATATAAGTTATTCATTGAAGATGATACTAAAAAATGTTTCATATTAAAGCTGCTTATACAGCCAATTGTTGAAAATGCAATCATACATGGAATTGAAAAGAAAAGGGGACAGGGGATGTTAACTATTTCCACCTCAATTGAACATAGCATGCTGGTAATTCAAATCAAAGATAACGGGATGGGAATTCCCAGTGAGAAGCTAGATAAAATATTGAAGGAGGAATCTTTGCCCCAACCTACAGCCAAGCACACGCACTTAGGGGTAAGCAATGTAAATCAAAGAATTAAACTTTTTTATGGAGAGCAGTACGGACTGGATATTGAAAGCAAGGTTGGAGAAGGTACCTGCGTAAAGCTTATTATACCAATGGATAGAGAGGAATAGATGTAATGAAAATTCTGATAGTAGACGATGAAAATATCATTCGAATGGGCATAAAAACAGTCATCGAGAGATCAGGAAGGGATTGGAACATTATTGGCGAGGCCATTGATGGGGTAGATGCATTGGAGCAAATAGAATGCTATAAACCTAATGTAATAATAACAGATATCCGTATGCCCGAAATAGATGGAATAGAATTGTCGAAAATAGTATCCGTTAAATATCCTGATATACTTGTAATTGTTATAAGCGGATATGCTGAATTTGAATACGCCAAGGAAGCAGTTAAGTTTGGAGCGGTAGATTATTTACTTAAGCCTACAAAGCCAGAAGATTTGATTGAGAGCCTAGAAAAAGCAGAGGGCATAATCAGAAAAAAAATAGTAAAGAGTCAGGAAGAAGAAAAGCTTCGTTTCGAATTGGAACAATTAAGGAATGACGCAAAGTTTGGGGGTTTTCAAACTAAGAATATCCCTGAAATAGAAGATGTCAATAGTGCTCAGAAATATAGAAAGATAATTGAACTTGCGGTAGAGTTTATTAATAATAACTATTCTCATGACATAACTCTAAAACAAATAGCTGAAGTCTTGTATATGAATCCAAACTACCTGTGTGATTTATTCAGACAGGAAACAGGAATACATTTTTCTAATTATATCACACAGATAAGAATAAATAATGCAAAGGAACTTTTAACAACAAGGGCAGAATTAAGAAGTTATGAAATAGCTGAACTTGTAGGTTATAAAGACGCAAAATACTTTACTCAGGTATTTAAGAAGCAGGTGGGAGTTACTCCTACAGAGTACCGTGAAAATAAATATTGATACGATCTGACATTGCTAAGAAATCAAACCAAATCTAAGTTTAGTCTCCTTATGAAAATCCCCTGATGAGTGTATTATATAGACATAAACCTATTCATATACAGAGAGAGTGAGGATATTAAAATGAAAAGAAGGTATTCTATTTTAACTGCAATGTTGCTTGTGCTGACAATAGTATTAAGTGCATGTGGAACTGGTAATACAAACACCGGTAGTACAGATGCAACAAATACACAGACAGATATTACTAGTGCTACAGTTCCCGAAACAAAGCCAACAGAAAAGGTTGAACTCACCATGTATTCAAGCAATCAAAGCGGTGCCGATTACTTAAAAGTAATGAAGGAGACTGTTATAGGCAAGTACCAGGAACAGCATCCCAATATTACCATCAACATGACATTAAACATAGATCCAACCGGTATAGAAAAGCAGCAGTTAGCAGCGGGTGCAGGTCCTGACATAGTTACATTGGATGGTCCTACTTCACTGCAAATGTTTGCTAATGCAGGCTATGTATTACCTTTAGATGAATATATCTCTAAATATGGCTGGGATAAGACCTTTCAATCATGGGCACTGGATACCTGTAAAAAAGATGGTAAGTTATTTGGATTGCCTGGAGGAGTAGAAGGACTTATTGTGTATTATAAC
>DATCID010000239.1:0-9790 GCA_036507975.1 Ruminiclostridium sp. | reverse complement strand
GATGAGAGAAAATTATTAAGCAGCCTATACGTAGTCGAACCATAAAAGTCATCAGCATTTATAACAGCAAATGGAGTTTTTACAACGTTTTTTGCACAAAGTACTGCATGTCCAGTACCCCACGGCTTTGCTCTTCCTTCTGGTATGCTAAATCCCTGTGGTACATTATCTATTCTCTGATAAACATATTCTACATCCACCAAGCCCTCAATTTTTTTACCTATTACCTCTCTAAATATATCCTCTATTTCCTTCTTGATAATGAATACAACCTTACCAAAGCCTGCTTTTATAGCGTCATATATGGAGTATTCCATAATAATTTCACCACTTGGTCCTACAGGATCAATTTGCTTTAACCCACCATATCTGCTCCCCATACCGGCAGCCATTATTACTAAAGTTGTTTTATTATTCACGAATCCCATCTCCTATTTTAACATTTGAATATTTATATCCTTCCGGATTTGCTGATTGCCATCTCCATGAATCTGCACACATATCTGCAAGCCCTTTTTCAGCCTCCCAGCCCAGCTCATTTTTTGCCCTATCTATATTTCCATAGCAAGCAGCAATATCTCCTGGTCTTCTATTAACTATTTTATATGGAATCTCCTTACCACTTGCTTTGGCAAAAGCCTCTATCATTTGGAGCACACTAAACCCCTTGCCAGTTCCTAAATTGTACTCTCTAGCACCTATGTGATCCTTTGCTAGCTTTTCCAATGCTTTTATATGACCCTTTGCCAGATCAACCACATGAATATAGTCTCTCACTCCTGTGCCATCAACAGTATCGTAGTCGTCCCCATATACACTAAGCTGCTTTAGCTTTCCAACTGCAACCTGAGCAATGTATGGAATAAGGTTATTTGGGATTCCATTGGGATCTTCTCCTATTGTTCCACTGATATGTGCACCTACAGGGTTAAAGTATCTCAAAATAGCTATATTCCATGTCTTATCAGCCACGAACAGATCTCTTAAAATATCCTCTATCATAAGCTTTGTTTTACCATATGGGTTTGTTGCTGAAAGAGGGAAGTTTTCAAGAGTTGGAACACTGGCTGGGTCTCCATACACCGTGGCAGATGAACTAAATACTAGATCTTTCACGCCATACTTTTGCATTAATTCACAAAGTATAAAAGTTCCCGTCAAATTGTTGTGATAGTATTTAAGCGGTATAGCTACTGATTCTCCAACTGCCTTTAGCCCTGCAAAATGTATTACTGAATCAATTTCTTCATTCAAAAATACCTTTTCTAGCTCATCTTTATCAAGCACATTTATCTGATAAAATTTGATATCCTTACCGGTTATTTTCTTTACTCTCTCTAATGCTATTTCCTTGCTATTGCACAAATTGTCAACCACTATTACCTCGTAACCTGACTCAAGCAGTTCAACACATGTGTGGCTTCCAATGTAGCCGGCCCCTCCCGTTACTAATACTGCCATTTTAAGATGCCTCCTTTATATTCACTAAATTTCTTCCCTTAATAAACAGAGTTCTTGGATTAAGTGGGCATATACTGTATATAGTATATAATTATTTTCATATAAAGTATTCAAAAATTTTAGGATAGAAAACAGCGAAGCAGTAATTATACGTTCTTCGCAGCAACATTTCATGTATAATGAATTGTATAAATTCTATAATTACAATAACAAAGGAGGTTTTAGGCTATGCCCTTTTATGACTTGAAATGTTCAAAGTGCGGTAATGAATTTAATATTATGGCCAAAATGAGTGAACGTGGAAACAAGCAGATTTGTTGTCCAGAATGTGGAAATTGTGAATTAGATGCTGTATTTAAAAATATAAATATTATTCAATCAAGAAAGTCCAATGAAGGAGAGTGTCCTAACAAACATGTCTGCGGCGGGTGCTGTAGTCATTGAGATAAAGAATACTTAGTTAACTAAAACAAGGTATCTTATGAAGGGGAAGTAGTCAAGATTAAAGCTAAACAGCACATAATCCCCTTCAAGATACCTTGGTATTTGTTATATTTAATTTTTAAAAGGTATTTACTCTAGTATTTCTAAATCTGCATTGGAATTAGTCTTTTGATCTTCAGAGGTATCTTTCTTTACTGGCTCCTTGATATCTTCTTTTGCTGGCGCTTTGACATCTTCCTTTACTGGCTCCTTGACATCTTCCTTTACTGGCGCTTTGACATCTTCTTTTACTGGCTCCTTGACATCTTCTTTAGAAGGCTGTACCTTAGCCTTATTAGAGCTATCTTCTAATGGTTGTGCAGATATTAAGTAAGCTGATCTAGGATATGCTCCATCAATTTGGTAGCTGCCTTTAAATTCTTTTTTCACTACTCCGTTAATCCTAAATTGTACTGATTTGATATCCTTTATCTCTGTTAATGTATTTACTATTGAGTACAAAGTCAGCTGTTCATTCTTCTTACCACCAGGGTGATTGCTAATAAATTCATTTGAGAGATCAACCGTAGCAGCACCATCTTTAATCGTTACAGCAGAGTGAACAGTAGTCCCTTTAGGGATAGTTGCCTGTAATAGGCTTCCTTTTGCAGGCCCATTTATAAGTTCTTTTAAAACTGCAGTAGCTAGATATTCACTCCCTTTGCTGGCTTCAGTATTTTTGATATAACGAGTTTCCTGCGAGAGTTTATTCTCTTGCTCGTTTATAAAATATAGTTGAACTGGAGTTTTATCCTTTAAACCATTTGCTTCATCCTCACCCATTGTTACACTACTAGCAGGCGTCAATTCATCATTATTAGCACTTCCTGCTCCAAATTTATCAAGTAACGTACATCCTGTAAAAATAGTCATCATTATTCCACATACTAAAATAAAGCTCAATATTTTCCGCATCTTTTTGCCACCTCACATTAAAATGTTTAAAGTTGATTTTATAAATATTCAACCCTTACATCATTATTTCTATGCCCAAGCATTGGGAAATATTCTAACTTGTCAGTGTTTTTTAATTTTTTATTTAAGTTAATAAAAATGGGTATATCCCAAGGCTGGAATATACCCATTATCATGTGTTTACAAAGTATTTTGATAATATTAATTTATTCAGTTTTAAGCGAAACTCTACCTGAAACGTTCAGGACTCTTTTTAATAGGAAAGAATAGTGACATTATTCTCCCCCCTTTTTAGTTGAATAAAATTGGTGTTTGTATCCTTTCAATTACTCGCCAGCCAAGCCCAATCACTAAGGTCCTAAGTCCAGCTTGAACAGTGTATAGCGCTGCAGATATTCCTGCAGGACCTTTCCCAATAATTATTATATCAAACATACAATAGCCTCGATAAGCCGTAATGTACCCATATGCTTTAATAGAACGTCATTCTCCATATACCCGCAATAGACGAATATAAGGAGGTTATTTAGCCATATGCGTTTACTGATCGTATACGAAACAAAATATCGTGGGGCGACTAATCCACTTATAAATATACCACCATTTATTATTTTTAAAATATTTGTTTTATGTGTAACAACTTTTATTTTAATTACATAGTATGCAGTATATTAAATATTTTTTCGGAGGTAAAATCATGGGATGTCTAGGTAGCGGTAAAGATGGTGGCTTTGGTGGTTGTGGTTTGTTAATATTAGCAGCAGTATTCTTCTTCTTCTGTAATGGTAATAACTCAAGTGGTTGCTTTTCAGACTTATTTGATGATTGCGACTGGTTAATCTGGGTAGCAATCATATTATTGCTGTTATTCGTTTGTAACAATAATGATAGCAGTGAATGTCGCGATTAATTCTATGCAATAGCCTTTCAATAGGCAGCAGTTTTTAAATAGAAGCTTGGGTTATAAATCCAAGCTTCTATTTAAAATTAAGCAAAGTGGTTCGTACATATTAAGCTTGCTAGATAGCATAAGCTGTAATAATAGAATTAAATATTATATTACTATAAAGTGGAGGTTTATATGGGAGATTCTTTTAGCAAAAAATTACAAGAAATGCTTGCAGACAAAATGATCCAATCTAAGGTGAGCCAGGCAATTGAAATGTTAAAAAAAGATAATACAGATGATTTGGCTAAAAAAATAGGAAAACTTGATAAAGAAGACATAATGAACAAGATTAACGAGTTTGATGATGAAAAAATTAAAAATTTGAAAATTAACAAAGATGAAATTAAGAAAAAGGTTACTCAAAACGATCTGGATAAATTAGGAAAGCTACTTGGCAAAGATAGTGATGCCATAATGAAAAAAGTTAATGATTTTTTGAAGTCTTAGCTATAAAAAAATGTGTAAATGGAGGTATTTGAATGAGTGACGAAATGGGAGATAAATTCAAACAAATAGCAGATATGCTGGGACAAAACTCAAATGCAAATATTCCTGACAATGTCAAGGGCCTATTAAACATGTTTATGTCTAATAATACAAAAGAAGAGAGCCCCTCAGATGATATTTCACAAAGACCGAAAACAAGTGAAGGGTCTTCTAAAGTAGACCCTGATGATATAGCTGATATGACACGAAAAATGAAAAAAACCATGAATATGCTTAACCCAGCGAGTGACCCTAAAATGAATTTACTAAATGCCATTAAACCTTATCTCAACATAGAGAGACAAAAAAAACTCCAAACATGTATGAAGCTTATGAAAATTGGGAGTTTGACAAAACTATTTGACGATTCGGAGGAGCGTACTGTATAAGCAAGCTATAATTTACCTATTGAATTCTCTAGAACAGGAGTGAATAGAATGGTTTACAGGAAACATCCTCCAGAATCTCGAAAATATAAAAAGAGTGAATCTCATTCAAAAGATCACAATTCACACTCTCATAAAGAAGAGCATGACTTACCATCCATTGAACCTGTTAGTTTCAAGGAAAAAAAGAGTCCACCGCCATTTAGCTTTCTCACTTCACTATTTGGATCTAGTGAAAAAGCTGAAAGATCTGGGGAGCCTCTTTTTAGTGTCTTTGAGCATGATGTTTATTTAGATGATTTACTTCTTGTAGGTCTAATCTTTTTACTGCTGACAGATAAAATTGATGATGAAATTCTTCTTATAATTCTAGTATATCTTTTGCTGGATATTTTTTAGCTATTAGGGGTTTTGTATTTGTAGTTATCATTGTACTTTTTAAATGAATAAAATACAAAGCATACTATTAGTGCAATATAAATGGTCTTAAAAACAATGTTAATAAAAAGCAGTATATTGTTTGTAGTTGCAGAAACAACCTGAGCATTAGCCAATGAAAAATTGGTAATTATATATAAAGCATCAAATATCAGTAGGACAATATCAAAAACAATAAATCTGGATAATAACGTCCAAAAATTATTGTCAGATATTCTTTTTGCCATTTTAAAATGGTTTTTATCATATACTAGAGCTGATGGGTACCAAAATACAATATATTGTCTAAAGAAGGCATAGCTAAAGAAAATAACCAGAATAGTAATTGTAAAAAGTAAAATCCCAGCTATTATATTTATACCCCCGCTAAAAGCATTGTCTATGAAAATTGCAGCTGGGATAGATGCAATCAAAACGTATATACCAAATAAAATAATTGAGCACAATGTCCACAAATTTAATGAAACCATTCTCAAAAAATACTTTTTGATTCCTTGAATAAATTCACTTCCATTCTTTTTACTTTTACCTTCAATTGCATTATTTAAAATATTAAAGTATCCAGATAATAGTAATGCAAAAAGCAATGCAACCACAAATATAAGAACTACTAACGCAATAATTATCTTCACAGCTGTTTGTGGTACAAGTATTGTATCAATTACAAATTGAATTATATTAACATAGTCGTCAAAAGGACTACCAGTTTTAAACATCGTCATTCCATAAAAAAGTGTCATAAAAAGGTTCTCAACCACACATATTACTGAACTTAGTATAACAGTCAAAACAAGTATAGATGGCCTCTTGGCAAGTAAATGAATAGCATCGCTAAGTGTTCCCATTATTTGTCCTTCTTTCATAATAACCTCCATGGGCCGCAATATCGACCACAAAATTTATTAAAACTACCATACTTCATCGCTATAAGGCGAGTAAAGGAGGTTATTTAGCCATACGCATTTGTGAAATGTTTGTAAAGAAAATATTTCAATACGCATAATATCGATGGTATTTTATACTGCTCAATAGCCACATAATTAAATAATACCACAACTTATTCCCTCGGAACAACCAAATAATAACTTCTCATTTTTGAAAGTGGTATATTATTTATATTATTCCATAAATAAAAGCCAATAATACAAAACATTTAATATTTATCTAAGTCTTCTTTATCTCAGCGGCGTTACTAACCTCCCGCTTCTGCGAGCGGTAGCTAAGTGCCGCCAAGCTTCGAAATAAGTGCGACTAGAGTTCAGAAAACTTCATCTGAACTAAGTCTTCTTTATTAGTTTACCTCTCTCATGCTAAGAGATATCCTCTTTCTCAGCGCATCAACCTCCAGAACTCTAACCTTGACAATATCTCCTACTGCTACAACCTCCATAGCATTTTTTACAAACTTATCAGCAAGTTGTGAAATATGAACAAGCCCATCTTGATGCACTCCAATGTCAACAAAAGCTCCAAAGTCTGCAACATTTCTAACAGTACCAGTTAGCACCATGCCCGACTTCAGGTCTTCCATTTGAAGTATGTCAGTATGAAGTATGGGCTTCGGAAGCTCATCTCTCGGATCTCTTCCTGGCTTTAACAGCTCATTAATAATATCCTTTAATGTTGGTATTCCTATTCCAAGTTCTTCTGCCACTTTGGCTGTCCCGCTCTGCTCGACTTTTTTATCTAACCCATTTAGCTTTTTAAGATTCACGTCAGACAACGTATAGCTCATTTTCTCTAAAAGTTTTTTAGCGGCTATATACGACTCTGGATGAACTGATGTATTATCAAGTATATTTGCGCCATCAATTATTCGGAGGAATCCTGCACATTGCTCAAATGTTTTACTTCCAAGCTTTTTAACCTTTTTTATCTCGTTCCTATTTTTAAATTTTCCATTTTGTTCTCTGTACTCTACCACATTTTTTGCTATAGCAGCTGATACGCCGGAAACATATGCTAGTAAAGGAGCTGATGCAGTATTCAAATCTACTCCAACATCATTTACGCAGGCTTCAACTACTCCGCCTAATGATTCATCTAGCCTTTTCTGGTTCATATCATGCTGATACTGGCCAACTCCAATAGCTTTAGGATCAATCTTAACCAATTCTGCCAATGGATCTTGAAGTCTCCTTGCGATTGAAATAGCACTGCGCAAAGATACATCTAAGTCTGGAAATTCTTCAGCTCCCAGCTTTGAAGCAGAGTATACAGAAGCTCCTGCCTCACTGACAATCATATAAAATACCTTTCTATCTATTTCTTTTAAAAGCTCAACTACAAACATTTCAGATTCTTTTGACGCTGTACCGTTTCCGATTGAAATAATATCAACTTTATACTTTTCAATTAAATACTTAACTTTAATCTTTGCCTCTTCTATTTTGCTTTGCGGTGGAGTTGGATATATCACAGTCGTCTCTAGTACTTTCCCAGTTTCGTCCACAACAGCTAGCTTACAGCCTGTCCTGTATGCTGGATCCAGTCCTAAAACTACTCTATCCTTAACTGGCGGTTGCAGAAGAAGATTTCTCAGGTTTTCAGAAAACACCTTTACAGCCTGCTCCTGTGCTAATTCTGTTAGTTGATTTCTTACATCCCTCTCTAATGACGGGAAAATAAGCCTAGTGTAAGAGTCCTCAATTGAACGCTCAACATATTTCTCCATATCAGAGTTAGTTTTCTTAATAGACTTACTCTTTAGGAATGACAAGCACATAGAGCTATCCACATCAATTTTGACTTGCAGAAATTCTTCCTTCTCACCCCTATTTAATGCCAAAACCCTGTGATTTGCGATTCTAGAAACAGACTCTTTAAAGTCATAATACATTCTATATACAGAGTCCTCTTCCTTCTTTGCTGCTGAAAAAATCATTCCATTTCTAAATATTATTTCTCTTAATACTTTGCGATACTCAGCATTGTCCGAAATCTCTTCTGCTATAATATCCATTGCGCCAGCTAAGGCTTCTTCTACATTATTTACACCCTTCTCGGCGTCAATATATTTTGAGGCTATATCATATATAGTGGTTCTAGAAGGTATTTGCGCAAAAATAATTGCTGCCAGTGGCTCTAAGCCCTTTTCTTTTGCAATAGAAGCACGTGTTTTTCTTTTAATCTTATAGGGCCTATAAATGTCTTCAATTTCCTGAAGTGCGACAGCAGCATCTAATGAATTGCTAATTTCTTCTGTCAGCTTGCCCTGTCCGTCTATCAGCCTCCTGACATCCTCACGCCTTTCGTCTAGATTTCTCAAATATATTAGGCGCTCATATAGTTCTCTTAGCACTTGGTCATTCAATTCACCAGTTATTTCTTTTCTATAACGAGCAATAAAAGGTATAGTATTACCTTCATCAATCAAGTTAACTGTATTTTGCACCTGAAATGGCTTTAAGTTAAATTCTTTTATCAATTTCTCTACAATATTCATAATGTAGCTCCTCAACTAAGTAACAACTAAATAATAACTTCCCATTTTTGAAGGGATATTATTTAGTTGTCCCTATCTCTTTTATAATAATTTTCTGTTTCAACTGCTCAACTCTCTCTATTTTTATCAGACCAATTTCAATAAATTCTGCGTTGGAGGTAGCACAGGCCGCACCTAATCGAAAGCTCTCCTCTATAGATAGGCCACCTGCTATACCAGTGCTTATGCCTGCTACCATTGCATCACCAGAACCTATAGTATTAACCACATCTACCTCTATCGGGTAAGCCTTATATGCAGTATGCTCAGTCACCAATAAAGCTCCCTCAGCCCCTAAAGAAGTGACAACTACCTTTACACCTCCGCTTATTATCTCTTTGCATGCCTTCACAATTTGAGTTTCAGATGTAAACTGTGTATCAAAGTATGTTGAGAGCTCTCGTAAGTTTGGCTTTATCAAGTAAGGCTTTGCTATCATTCCCAACTTTAGTACTTCCCCGCTAGAATCTAGAATTGTTTTCACGTCGTACTTATTTGCTTCTTCTATAAGTCTTGCATATGTTTCAGTGCCTAATCCTTTTGGGAGTCCTCCTGAACAAACAAGTACTTCTGTGTTTTTGATTTGTTGACAGAACTTTTCATAAAATAATGTCCAGGCACTTTGACCTATTTCAGGTCCCTCTTCAAGTATCTCTGTTTCTCTATTATTCACTTTATCAACAATATTATTATTGGTTCTAGACTGACCTTGTACTGTAACAAAATTAGTTTCTGCTCCAATATCAATTAAGCTATTCTCCAACCATTGACCATTGCTACCTGCCTTAAAACCTAAGACAAATACTTTTGAGCCCAACATTTTTGTAATTCTTGCAACATTTATTCCTTTTCCTCCAGGTGATTGTAAGCAATTATTAACTCTATATAATCCCCCTGCACTGAAGTCGTCTATCATATAAATCTTATCTACAGCAGGGCTTAATGACAATACCGTAATCATGATGCCTCCATGAAATTTTTTATCCATAAATAGATTTACATTATATCACTAAAATTTGAGACAAGGAAAGAAAGCATATAAATAAAATCAGGACAAACGCATCAATTTTTAAATAAAACCTATTGACATCAGATAAAAGCAAAGCTTTTATCTCTTTTTTATGATAAAATGTATTACATACTATGTAATACATTTTATTGTGAGAGGTAGACTAAATGGCTTATCCT
>DATCID010000238.1:0-31930 GCA_036507975.1 Ruminiclostridium sp. | reverse complement strand
CGACACCTCTAATTATACAACTCGGAGGGCACTTTTTGTATATATTTGCTTCACCTTTTGGGTGAAAAGTTAAACTTTTTGTGGGTCTTATATATCAAGGGTTAAAGCTGTTTTCATACTGACTCACGCAGATTCTCGGTACCTATATTAAATTTTTTAACCGTTTGTGAAATAACAGGATTGGATGCACATTTCCCCACATATGTAAGCTTAAGTATTACCCAGAATTGACCATCTTGCTCAGCAGCAATTCTGGTTTCCTCCACAACGCTTTCCAGTAACTTAAAGCCATCATTGCTTGCAATCAACCTCTTAGTATAGCTTTCCTTCGGTGTTGTAAAAAGTTCATAGACATCATTTAGCTCAATTAACGCACCTGCATCCATAACCGCAACACGTGAACAAATGTTTTTCACAACATCCAACTCATGAGTGATAATGACAATTGTAATGCCAAATTCCGAAGACAGCTTTCTTAATAGTTCTAAAATCGAATTTGTCGTATCGGGATCAAGTGCAGATGTGGGCTCATCGCAAAGTAAAACTTTTGCGTTATTCGCTAATGCCCTTGCTATTCCAACTCGCTGCTTTTGTCCTCCTGAAAGCTTTGATGGATGTTCATGTTTTTTATCTTTCAGGTCAACAATTGCAAGAAGTTCATCAACACGTTGTTCAGTTTCTCTCCTACTTTTTCCGGCCACTTGCAACGGGAATGCAATGTTTTGAGCAACAGTCTTACTGTTTACTAAATTAAATTGTTGAAATATCATCCCAATGTGGCCTCGTACCTGGCTTAGCTCTTTAGGAGATAATCGATTAACGGCTTTACCTTCAACCAAAACTTCTCCTTTTGTGGCTTTTTCCAATCCATTGATTGTCCTCAGTAAAGTACTTTTTCCGGCTCCAGAAGATCCTACGATACCGAAGATTTCACCATCACGAATATTAAATGAAACATCATTTACTGCTTTTACATGGTTTTTCCCGTTAGTGAACTCTATACTAACGTTCCTAAATTCAATCATTATTTAGGAACCTCCAAGCCCTGATCAGTGTAAAATTTATCTGGAATGCTTTTCTTGGGTTTCTGAAAAATCTCATATTGAGTGCCCTTTGTATTCAGAATCTTCCAGAATTCATCTGAAGATGCCGCTTCCTGAATATCTTTGACAAACTGCTCCTTAACCCTATTGTTGTCAACTACAAGGCAATTTTTATATTCCTCGCCCAAAACTTCTGTATAAAGTGCGGATTTTAAGTCAAGACCAGTCGCAAAGGCATAGTTTCCATGAATAATAGCGAGGTCAACTGATTCCATGGAGCGTGCCGCTTGTGCAGACTCAATCTGTTTCAACTTCAACTTATGTGGATTTTCTAGAATGTCCGCCTCTATTGCGATAAATGGATCTACATTTGGGTCTAGCTTAATCAAACCTGCAGCCTGCAGAATTCTTAGTGCTCTGGGGAAATTTGTTGTGTCATTTGCAACAGAAATAGTTGAACCATCCTTAATTTCACTTAACAATTTATATTTTTGGGAGTAAATTCCTGCGCCGGCAGTTGGAACAACATAAATTGGTGTAATCACTTTACCGAGATTTTTTTCCATTGATTTCTCGTAAATCAAATGCCCAATAATAATGGAGTCAAGATCACCATCAAGCAGTGCCTGATGTGCGGCGTTTCCATCGGAATATTCTGAAATATCAACTGTATACCCAAGCTTTTCCTCAAGATAAGGCTTTATTGCTTCGTCAAACATATCACCATAAGGACCAGGAGCGGCGGCTATTTTTAAATGTTTTGCAACATTCGTCTCTGTTCCTATATTTTTACTACTCTCTATAGCTGTGTCGCTTTTACCGCAACCAGCAAATATTCCTGCTACCAGCGTTGCGCTCAATAAAAATATCATGATTTTTTTAAAATTAAAATTTTTCATATTCTTCTCCTTATTTAAATGAAATTTTATTTATTTTTTCTAATCGATTCAGTGCATCATTAAGTGTACTTTCCTTCTTAGCAAAGTGAAACCGTGCTGTTCCTGTTGTTTTTTCCTGCTGAAAAGAAGTACTTGGTACTGAAATAACACCTGTTTGCGAAATAAGACGCATACAAAAATCAAGATCGCTTTGCGCATGAAATGGTGATGTGTCAACAAGTACATAGTACGCTCCTTGGGGCTCAATGTAGCTCAGTCTCAACTGCCGAAGCCCTGTAAGGAATAAATCCTTTTTTCGCTGATATGATTTTTGGAGATCCGCATAATATTCATCACCCATTTCAAGACCTGAGATTACCGCTTCTTGCAAAGGTGCGGGAGCACAAACTGTTAGATAGTCATGAACACGCTTGGCTGATTGTAAAAATTCTTCATTTGCAATTATATATCCGAGTCTCCATCCTGTAATGGCATAAGTTTTGGATAGAGAACCACATGTTATTGTACGTTCCCACATCTTTGGCAAGGTAGCAAAATAAATATGCTTCAAGCCGTCATACAATATGTGTTCATACACTTCATCAGTAATAACATATGTATCATATTTTTCAGCCAAGCCAGCGATTGTATGAAGCTCCTCAAATGTAAAAACTTTTCCTGTAGGATTAGATGGATTGCATATAATAATGGCCTTGGGGCGTTTGCGAAACGCTGATTCAAGCTCATCTGCGTCAAAACAAAGATTTGGTAGCTTCAGCTTGACAAAATCTATCTCTGCCCCTGCAAGCCTTGCCTGTGATACATAGTTTTCATAATACGGAGTGAATACAATTACTCTATCACCAGAGTCAATCAGCGTTAGTAGTGCAACCATCATTGCCTCTGTGGATCCGCACGTCGCAAGAATCTCGCTGTCTGAACTAATCGTTCTGTTCATAAAGCGTGATTGCTTTTTTGCTAATGCTCTGCGGAAATTTTCACTTCCATGAGTCAGCGCATATTGATGCGGTCCTCTAAAAGCAGTCTTAGAGAGTGCTTCAAGCAGAATTTTAGGCGGATCAAAATCAGGATATCCCTGCCCTAGATTGATGGTAGAATGCAGTTTCTCGTTATGCGTCATTGCTCTGATCATGGATCCACCGAATTTTTTTGTGCGCCTACTCAGATTCTGCATCTTATATTCTCACCCCTTTCGATTATTATCATTTTTTTAAAAATAGAGACTGCATTTGTAAAATACAGTCTCTGGTTTTCCAGTCAACTAAACTTTTGATTATTTATTCATTTTCAATTTTAGAATATGTTTTTGCTTATGTTTCAATCAACTATTTACCTTAAAATGCCGGTATAACTGCGCCTTTATATTTTTCCTCAATAAATTTTCTTACTTCTTCTGTAGTTAATGCATTTTTTAGTGCAACAATTGCTGCATCATTAACTCTACTTTTTTTGGTAACAAGTATATTTGCATATGGAGAATCTTTGCCTTCTCTGAATAAAGCTGTATTTGCATCTATTCCTGCTTCAAGTATTTTGTTTGTATTTGTTATGTACGCTGCAAAATCATCCTTTAGTCTTATTAACTGAGCAGAGTCAATTTCCTTAATCTCTATCTTCTTTGTATACTCAGCAACATCCTTAACTGTTGCCGAATATGCTGGAAGATCAGCTTTCAGCTTAATAAATCCATTACTCTCAAGAATTTTAAGTGCCCTAAACTCATTTGTTACATCATTTGGGATACCAATAACTGCACCCTCAGGTATTTCTTCTTTTGTCTTGTACTTTACAGAGTATAAGCCTATAGGCTCTACATGAATGTTTCCTGCATTTGCCAAATCATATCCCTTTTCTTTATTTACTGAATCTAAATAAGGTTGATGTTGAAAGAAATTCACATCGAATTCTCCATTATCTACGTCTTCATTTCCATGATCATTCGCTAAAATTGTAATTTCTAGGTTTATACCCTGTTCTGCAAGCTTAGGTTTAACAAAGTTTAAAAGCTCTGAATGAGGTACCTGATCTGATAGTACCTTTAATGTAACTGGGGTTTCTTTTGAAAATGTAGCTCCTGCTGTACCTGCTGCGGTATCCTTAGACTTTCCGCATCCTCCTACTAATAATGAAACCGTTAAAACTGCCAATACCACTGATAAAATCTTCTTTTTCATAATAAATTATCCTCTCTTTTCTAATTAATTTTATTTTAATATATTATACATATATGTATACTCGTATTTGTGAGTAAAATTTTTTACGATAAAAATCTCTTTTTAATTATGTGTTTTGAAACAGCATCTCCAATAAATTGAACAAGTTGTACCATTACTATTAGTACAAAAACCGCAGCTATTAGCATATCCGTCTTAAATCTCGAATATCCAAATCTGACAGCTACGTCACCCAGACCTCCTGCACCAAAAGAACCTGCAAGAGCTGTTATTGATATTATTGCTATGACTGCAACCGTAAAGGCTCTCACTAAGGATGGCAAGGCCTCGGGCACCAATACTTTTGTTACAATATAGTAATTTGGAGTACCCATTGACTTGGCAGCCTCGATTTTTCCTTTAGTGACATCTAATATACTGCTCTCCACAAGTCTACCAAACATTGGTACACAACTTGCTACAAGAGCAAATATACAGGCTTCAGGACCATAGGCTTTTCCAATAAATAATCTTGAAAGAGGTAATGTAAGTATAATCAATATCATAGAAGGTAATGATCTAAGTACATTTACTATTGCACCAAGAATCTTATTAAATACTGGTAAAGGATGAATTCCATGTTTATCGGTAACTACTAAAATGATTCCTAAAACAATACCTAAAAACAGGGTAAATATCGTAGTAAGAATTGTCATGTAGAGAGTATCCTTTATTGCTGGAGCCACTATCCCCCAAACATCCTTTCCGAATGCACTCTTCAGAACTTCAAATAAGCTACTGTTATTTAAATTCATATATATTCACCTTCCTTTACCCACTGATTTGCTGCAAATTCAGCATTGATTTTTACAAATAGCTTTGCAGTTTCGCTTTGAGGATTCATGAAAACATCCCTAACACTTCCCCGCTCAACAATCAATCCATTTTCTAAAACAGCCATGTTATTACAGGAATACTTAATTACCTCAAGCTCATGAGTAATTAATATAATTGTGAGGCCTAGCTTTCTATTTATATCCTTTAATAAATCCAAAACTGAGAGCGTTGTCTGTGGATCAAGTGACGAAGTTGCCTCGTCACTTAGCAGTACATCTGGTTTATTAGCTAGAGCTCTCGCTATTCCAACTCTTTGCTTTTGACCTCCACTGAGCTGCCCAATTTGGGAATAAATTTTATCAGTTAACTCAACTAGCTCAAGGATTTCTTCTACTCGGTGCTTTATATACTTCTTATCAAAGCCTGCGATTTCAAGAGGGTATGCCACATTTCCGTAAACTGTTCTTGAATCAAAAAGGTTAAAATGTTGAAAAATCATTCCTATTTTTTGTCTATGTATATTCAAATCTTTTTTTGACAAATCTGTTATATCATGCTCTCCAATTCGTATCACACCAGAATCAGGTGATTCCAAACGGTTTAGACATCTGATGAGAGTTGATTTACCAGCACCACTAAAGCCTACAACTCCATAAATGTCACCTTTTTCGAGCTCTAGATTTATGCCCTTCAGTACTTCGACATCACCATTTTTATTTTTGAAAGTTTTATATAAGTCCTTTATAGATATAAAGCTATTTTCCATTAACTCACCACCATTATCTATATGTATTTAGTACTCTGTCATAAATGTCTTCAATAGCTCTTAGCCCACCGTTGTAACCTGCATAACCACAATTAAGTACTAAACGATAAGAAACTGGTGCGCTTATAATAAGCAGATCTGCCTTTATATCGGTTGCTAAGTCTCTCTCCCATGCGCTTCCAAGAATTAAAGCTCTGTTCTTTTGAGTATCTTCTCTTATCTCTTTCTGAATTGCACCACCATCAATAGAGAAGGAAACCTCTGCTGATCTTAAATCAGATATCTTGGCAAATTGCTGCTCTATTGCTGCTCTAAATTCTTCTGGAGTATCATCAATTACAAATTGCTTTGCTGGAAGGATTCCAAGCTCACTTAGAAGAAATTTGGAAAAGCCTATGGAATATGAGGCATCTAATATTGTGTAAAAGCGTCTAGGAATTCCGTATCTGAACTCCAACATAAAATCAGCAGTTCTCTCAATGAAAGAATAGTATTTTTCTTCTTCTTTATTAATAAAGGCTTCTGCTACTTCTTTCTCAAGCTTACCAAATTCTGCAACCTCTCTTAAGAATTTTGTAGTTTCAATGCCGCCAATAGGCAAATATGGAAAATGCACATAATGTGTTCCATATTTTTCTTCTAGATGCTTAACTATTCGGAGCCCGGTCCAGGAATTAATAAGTATATTAAACTCAGCACTAGGTATTGTTTTCCATTCTTCTACTCCATTTGACTCATTGCCAAATAAAATATTTACCTTTAGACCTATTCCCTCTAATACCCTTTTAATCTCCTCAAGATTACCATTCCAATAAGGGTCCTGATAAGGAACTGAGGCAAAAACATTTACCAAGCCCTTTTGCTTTTCTGCACCTTTATTATGAACATCAACATATTGGTCAATAATTGCATTTACAACTGCTTCATGACTTACATAGTTATTGCTTTTGAAGCCACCTGTTTCTGCATATACAATTGGTCTGCCCTGTTCTTGGTATACAGCAGTAACCCTGCCAACATCATCACCTACAATGTCTGAGGTGCATCCTGTCAGAACTACATATAGATCCGCATCTATTACCTTAAAAGCACCATCAATTACGCTTCTCAGTTTATCCTCTCCGCCGTACACAATATCTGCTTCGCCTGCGTTTGTGCAGGGAATAGTATTTCCGCCTGCATAGCCTTCACCTTGCCCAATAAGAGCGCTCACCTTTGCGCTGCATCCAGGACCTGCATGTAATATTGGCACTCCTCTTCTTATTGCAACTACTGTTTGCTGTGCACCTATTGCACATGAATATCTTGGTTGCTCAATAAACTTCAACATGCGCATTACCTCCAAGGAATGAGAATGGATTCTGCTCAAGCCACCATTTAGTGTAGGGCATAGAGCTGTGTTTTGCGAGATTTGTTACAAACTCTGTATTATCAAGAGTTTCAAGCATTCTTTCGGCGTAATTCAAGATGCCCTGATATCCAAATCCAAAATGCTCATCGCCTATTAGAAGAGTTGGTACACCAAGCTTTGCCCCCCATAATGTCATTCCACCATGCCTAGCAATCATAATGTCAGGTCTAACCCTATTTAAAATATTAACAAGCTCATAAGCCTGTTTATTACATACGTTGAAATTAGGTACATCACCATATGTGTTTACATCATGAGCTAATGCATCTGATGTTGGATCACCATTATCATATATTGGATCATGGTGGAAGATTGCCGCACCTTTAACAGATATGTCAAGTTCCCTTAGAAGTGCTATTAGTGAGTGACCATGTGCTGCCCCAGCTGTTATATATGCTGTCTTACCCTTGAGCTTCTCACGATACTCTTCGAGAAGTGGCAATACCCTTGCATGCTCTTTTTTAATAATTTCTTCAACTTCCTCCTGCCTATCCAGAACTTTTCCTAATTCTCGGAGCCACTTGTCAGTACCAGCGATGCCATAAGCTGGTGGTGCTTTAATCTCAGGAACACCATATATCTGCTCAAGAGCTGCTCCAATATATGTTCCCAACGTAGGACAAATCTGAATTGTAGCTGCTGCCTCTGAAATATATTCAAGCTCAGCCACTGTAGAAAAAGGTACAACATAACTAGGTTCATAGCCCAGTGGTCTCAGTAAATCATCAAATATATGAGCGCCCCAGAAATTGATTATATTTACCTTGTTTGTTTTTTTCCTAGGTGGCTTAACTATTTTTCTGACGATAGAATGGTATGCAGAGTCAAACCCTGTAGTCCATATCTTAGATCTAAAACCTTCACAATAGCAGCCAACCACAGGTATTCCAAGTTCTATTGTCAAATCATTTACAACAGATTCTACATCGTCACCAATAATAGCTGATGCACAGGAGGTTGTAACGAAAATTGCATTTGGCTTTATTCTTTCATATACTTCACGTATTGTTGCCTCAAGCTTTTCAGTAGCTCCAAATATTGTATCTCTCTCCTCGATATTTGTATTAAAGTACCTACCTATAACAGAAGGAAGATCTCTTTCCATTTGTCCAACTCTATATACAAAATTAAATCCGAAGAAATCTCCTGAGCAACCTACAGGTGCATGATTGATGATTACTGCATCTGTAATCATTGAAAGCTGGCAAAAAGCATGGCCTGAGCTGCAACCCATACATTGGCTAAAACTTCTTGTACTATCTTGAAGCGTTCCTGCTCTTGCACATTTTACAAGTTCTCCTGCTGTTCCTTCAAATCCGGTTATTGACCCTAAACGTACTTCGCGAATTTGAACCTCTGGGATTTTTATATTAATAACACTCACAATTTCGCCCCCCTTTCAAAGAATTAAAATCTTATAGATTTCCGACTGCTTCTGTCCTGATCTCGCCAGTCTCTAAAGAGAGTAGATAATCCCCCCATTTTGCCGCCCATTCTCTCAGTTCTGTAACTTCAAGTGGCGAAGGAACTTTTGACACTTCATGACCTGCAATTTTAGCAGCGAGAGATTTATATATCTGTGCTTGCTTGGAGTCTGGAGCGGCTTCTATTGTGGTCTTTCCTTGAAGCTCACTCTGTGTGACTGTAATTGATCTTGGCACATATTCAATTACTTGCGTATTTGTTAACTTTACAAAATCGTCTATAATTTCCTTGGCATATGGTGCATTTATCGAGTTTGCTATAACTCCACCCAGTAATGCTCCACCTGAATTTGAATATTTATGTATTCCCTTAAACAGATTATTTGCAGCATATATTGACATAAAATCAGCTGATGAAACAGTAAAAACATGTTCTGCAATGCCTTCTCTTATTGGAACAGCAAATCCACCGCAAACAACATCACCAAGTACGTCATATATTACATAATCTAAGTCTAGTTCTTCAAACATATTTTGTTGCTTAAAAAGTTGGACCGCAGTTGTTATTCCCCTACCGGCACATCCTACACCAGGTGCTGGTCCACCTGCTTCTACACAATAAATACCATTAAATCCCTGAAAAACAACTTCATTTGCATTAACTTTATTTTTCTCTCGCAGTGTATCTAATACGGTTGGAATGTAATTTCCACCTCTCAAAGTATTTGTAGAATCACTTTTAGGATCACAGCCAAATTGCATTACTTTGTAGCCGGCAATTGAAAGCGCTGCGCTAATATTTGATGTTGTAGTGGATTTACCTATTCCACCTTTCCCGTATATTGCTATTTGCTTGATTTTCTTTGCCATTATAAAATCTCTCCCTATTCAAAATAATTTTTAGAACCAATATAATTGACTACTTCTACTAATGCTATATCAATAAAGTTTGAAATGATGTAAGCCTCTATTCCTTCTGACTTCAATGCTTGCTGCGCCCCATATCCTATTTGACTAACTAATACAATTTTGCAATCAGATAATAGTTTTACGGCTTTCTGCATTGAAGAATCATTGTGTTCACCCATGCCACATACTGGATTAGTAGTTCTAATCTCTATAACACTCCATTTACCAACGTCATTAACTTCAAACACAATAAACTGCCTGCTATGTCCAAAATGCTGATTTACAACCTTGCCATCACTGCTGGCAACAGCTATTTTATATGACATATTTCCCTCCAATATTAAAATCACCCATGTGAAAAAGTCTGCAACGGTTGGTCATACAATAACTCAGCAAAATCCTTTCCTTTTCCAGGAATTCCACATGCATCTGCACGGCACTGTTGACAATGCTTAAATACTTTGAGATGTTTTTCAGCCAATACCCTTACATTATTTAATTCATTACAATTTGGTACTCTAAAATTAATCATTTCATTTTGTGGTATAAGAGGAATGATATTCATTATAGATGCCCCTGCATTAGAGGTAACCTTTGCAATTTCCTCAATATGTGCGAAATTCAAATCTGGAATCAGAACAGTATTTACTTTAACAGCCACACCTAATGCACTTAGTATTTTTATTCCTACAATTTGAGCATCTATAAGCTTAACTGCACCTTCTTTACCTTCAAGATAATCTCCTTCATAGAAAATTCCCGTGCATATATCCTGAAGTATTTCAGGATCAACTGCATTAACTGTAACTGAAATAGTTTTAACTCCTACTTTGGCTATCCTTGACGCATATTCACTAAGCATTAATCCATTTGTGCTTAGGCATTTGATTAACTGAGGATATTTGCTATCTATCAGTTCAAAAGTATCCAATGCATTTGGAGATGCCAGTGTATCTCCTGGTCCTGCAATACCTACAACTGTTATTTCAGGGCACAATAGCAGCGCTTTATCTACAAGTTCGAGAGCTTCACTGGGTGATAAGATTTTACTTGCAACTCCAGGCCTGTTCTCAGTTTTATTAAGGCTCCTCTTGCAAAACTTACATTGCATATTGCAAGTTGGGCTAACGGGTAAGTGAATGCGTCCATATTTAAAATGTGCTTCTCCACTAAAGCATGGATGTTTCTTTACTAAATGATCGTAGTTTGCAGATACGTTTTCTTGATAATTTCCCACTAAATTCACCCCTCATTTTTTGGAAATAAAAAAGACCAAGTCAAACCAATATTGGTTTTAACTTAGTCTCTAATTTATTTAGTCAACTAAACTTTTAAGTTATATGTATTAAATTTACTTAACCCTCACCTTTTCATTCTTTTCTATTTGGATGAGCTTCCCATCCTGAAAAACAAGAGTAATGGAACCATATTTCAATGATTTGGCCATTTCATTTAGCTTTTCAATATCTTCTATTGAAATTGGTACTTTTGGTTGTTCAGAATTTTCTTGAGCTATACTCAATTCAGCACCACCTTCATTAACAATTCGCATTCAAATACAGATAATCAATTCCTACTAAAATAATAAATCATATATGTTTTATATGTTTTATATGTTATTAAAATTATAGTATAAGGATAATAAATTGTCAATAGGTTTTTTTAAAAAAATATAATGTCTGATTGATTAATGATAATGTCCTTGTATATCACTTTTGATTATGTCCCATTTGAATAACAATATCGTGTATAATAGAACCTCAAATGTAGACATTTAAGTCATCTAAAATAAAATCAACCCTATAAGATAGACTGTTCAAGAAAGTCTATCTTATAGGGTTGATTAATTAATTAAATATTATTTGAGATAAAAATTAATGAGCATTAGATTATTTACAAATGTAAATAGCTGTTACTTTTTAGTTAGAACTTTAGCAATTTTTTCGCCGGAAATTTGTATTATTTGAACTACTACAACCAATAGTACTACCGTGACAAACATTATATCCATTTGATAGCGGTAGTAACCAAATCTAATGGCTAAATCACCTATTCCTCCACCACCAACAGTTCCAGCCATAGCTGAAAAGCCAATAATACTTATAAGTGTCACTGTTATGGCTCTAACTAATCCAGGTAATGCTTCAACCAGTAGCACTCCTGAAATAATGTCCCTTATTCCGCCACCCATTGCCAACGCTGCTTCAATTAGTCCTTTATCAATCTCCTCGAACGAGGCTTCCGCAAGTCTTGCAAAAAAAGCTATTGAAGCCACTGTTAGAGGTACTGCCGCTGCTTTTGGTCCAATTGTCGTGCCAACCAGTTTAGCGGTAACTGGCACCAGAAGCACTAGAAGAATTACAAAAGGTATTGATCTGATGACGTTAATAATAAAGCCTGCAATTGTGTTTATCACTTTATTTTTATACAAAAGCTTGTTTGCAGTTATATAAAGAATTAATCCCAGAATTAGCCCTACCACAACTGCTAACACCGCAGCAATTGATACCATTTGCAAGGTTTCTCTTGAAGCTTTTCCTAACTCAAGTAGCATCTCTAAGCCATATTGCATACGGGTTCCCCCTTCCTTGTTTTTATTGTATGGAATAATTTCTTCAATATTTTCAGCTATAAACTGTTTAGCTCTTTCACGTTCTTCCAGGCTACCTTCAAGGGTAATAACTAATATCCCAATTGGCTTTTGTTGAATATACTCTATTTTGCCGTGCAAAATGTTAAGAATAACGTCAAACTTTTTGTTGGTCAGAGATATAATTGGCTCAACGCTCTTTTCACCCTTATACACCAAGGTAAGTATTTCTCCTTTTGCATTTTCAACAACCTGATCTGGCAATTTAATGTTTTCTTTTACCAGTGCACGAGTAACTTCGTGAGAAGGCATTGCAAATATTTCATATGAATTATTTTCTTCAACCACAAAGCCTTCACTCATAACCACAATTCTATCGAAAAGCACTTTAGCTATTTCTAATTGATGGGTTATAAATACTATAGTAATACTGAGTTCCTTGTTAATTTTCTTTAGGAGTTCCAAAATCTCCTCAGTAGTCTGAACATCGAGTGCAGAAGTTGCTTCATCACATAATAGTACTTTGGGATTTGCAGCTAAAGCTCTCGCTATACCAACACGCTGTTTTTGTCCCCCACTTAAGGTCGCTGGATAAACATGTTCTTTTTCAGTTAAGCCAACTATCCCAAGTAGCTCTTTTACCCTTGTTTCTCTATCTTGCTTGGGGTAATTCTGTATTTTAAGAGCGAATTCAATATTTTGTCCAACCGTCTTTCTCGATATTAAATTGAAGTGCTGAAAAATCATTCCCATTTTCTTTCTAATGGTTCTGAGCTTTCTTCCACTAGTGTTTGTAATATCTTCTCCGTCAACATACACCTGGCCACTAGTTGGCTTTTGCAATCCATTGAGCGTTCTTATTAGGCTACTTTTTCCAGCTCCACTCGTTCCTACAATACCAAAGATCTCTCCTTTTTGTATATGTAGTGACACATCCTTAACAGCAATAACCTCTTTATGATGTTTTTGCTTAAATATTACACTCACATGTTCAAGTCTGATCATAATTTCACTCCAAAAAATTATTTATTAAACCATTCAGGGAAATCAAAAGCACTGAAAATATTTTTGCTATCTAGGATTACAGCTTTGAACGCATCAGATCTAACTATTTCCTCTATATCCTTCACAAACTGTGCATCCTTATCTGCTGTTTTGACTGCGATAATATTCTTATATGGCTCTGTTAGCTTTTCCTTTGCAACAGCATCAGCCAAAGATAAACCCGCTGAGATAGCATAGTTACCGTTTATAATAGAAATATCAGCACTATCTAAAGTTCTTGGTAATTGCGCTGCTTCTGCAGGTGTAAACTTAAGCTTTTTGGGATTTTCTGCAATGTCTTTTTCTGAGGCCTTTGTTAAATCAATATCCGCCTTCAAGGTTACTAGATTGACTTGCACTAGAAATCTTAGGGCTCTTGCGAGATTTGGCACGTCATTTGGAAGGGTTACAACTGCTCCAGATTGCAGTTCTTCAATTTTCTTAATTTTCTTTGAGAAAATTCCCATGCTGGCCGTTGGAATAGTGATCACAGGGCTTAATTCTAATTTATGCTCCTTAGCAAAATTTTCTAAATAAACCGTATGTTGAAACATGTTTACATTTACTTCACCATTTGCCAATGCAAGGTTTGGTTGAACATAGTCGCTAAACTCTACTAGCTTTACTGTGTATCCTTTTTTTTCTAGTTCAGGCTTTATTGCTAGTTTTGCCATGTCACCATAAGGACCTGGTGCTACTCCAAAGATTATTTCCTTTACAGCTTTAGTTTCTGAAGTTGTCGCTTGTGTAGCTGATGTTGTTGCTTGTGTAGTTGACACTGTTGATTCTTTAACCTCATTTGTATTACTACCGCAGCCTACTGTACTTACTCCTAATGCTAAAGTAAGAATAATTGCACTGCTAATTCTAAGTAAATTTTTCATATTTTTTTCACCTTTCCTTTGATAAAATTATTTTTTTTATCTCTCTGCTCTTCGATTATTTTTATATCATCATCAGTTACATGCTTGAATCTTGCTTGTTTTTTTAAATAAACTTTAATACTTGTATACTCTTGTATTTCTTGATTCAGCTTATATACCCCATCCTCATACTCTACTAAATACCAAAGTCCACATTCAATCGCTTCTTTAGCAATTGAGATGGTATCACTGCTTTCTATTCCCCATCCCGTAGGGCAAGGAGCTGCAACATGAATATATGACGTACCATTAATATTCTTTGCTTTTTCTACTTTTCTGATATAATCAGGTATATTTCCTATGCTTGCTGTTGCAGCATACTTTATGTGATGTGCCGCAACAATCTCAAACATATCTTTTTTATTATTGGTACTTCCATGTATGTGATCACCCGGTGGGGTTGTTGTTGTTCTCGCGCCATAAGGAGTTAGGCTGCTTTGCTGTACTCCAGTATTCATATACGCTTCATTGTCATAACAAATATATATTATTTTGTCTCCTCTATCTATTGCTCCAGATAGTGCTTGAAGACCAATATCTGCAGTGCCCCCATCTCCAGCAAAACCTACTACATTACAATCAGTAATATTCAATGACTTTGCCGCTACTCTTATACCTGATAGCATTGCTGCTGTACTTGCAAAAGGTGATATTAGTGCATTTACACTAAAGCAAAGTTGAGGGTATACAAAGCCTACAGCCGACATACATCCTGCGGGTAATACGACAAAGGTATTTTTCCCAAGTACTTTAAGCGCCAACCTCACTGCTAAGCTTCCTCCGCAACCTCCGCAGCCCTTGTGACCATAAAAGTATTCTTCTTGATCTAACATTTTTAGCATGTTAACCCTCCACCCCAACAAAATTAACTGTTTGAACAATTTGCCCATCATCAATGCTTTTCAGCTCACCAAATATATTCTTGATATCATTAAAACTAACATTTTTGCCACCTAAGCCGGCAACATAGTTTATTAACTTTTTCCCTGTCGTCCTTAGAGCATCTGCAACATTCGTATAAACTGTTCCATGATAGCCAAAAGAGATATCTTTTTCCAGTACGCCTATATTGCTAGCATTTTTACAGAGCTGCAGTATTTCTTTTTCTGGAAAAGGCCGCATATACCTTATTTTAACTACTCCTACTTTTTGGCCTTCAACTCTAAGTGCATCCACTACATCCTTGACCAAACCAGTTATACTCCCTAATGTAATAATTATGATATCAGCATCCTCAGTTTTATACCCTGTTGCCAAACCTCCATAGCCCCTTCCTGTTATCTCTTCATATTGCTTATCAAGCTCTTCGATAATAATTCTGGAATGCTCCATAGCCTGGTGTTGCTGAGCTTTAAAAAGTATATTGTGTGCGGGACTTGAGGAAAAAAACAGGTTCTTGGGGTTATCTAGGTCCATTTTACCCTCTAGTTCAAATTTTGGCAGGAACTTAGTAACCTGTTCCTGGGTGGGTACCTCTATTGCTTCAAAGGTATGTGTTAAAACAAATCCATCCAGATTTATCATTACAGGTGTCAGTACTTCCTTATGCTCAGCTATTGCATATGCCTGAATTATCATATCAAGGCTTTCCTGCGCATCCTCTACATAAACCTGTATCCAGCCACTATCAAGTAATGATAACGAATCCCTCTGGTCTCCAAAAATACTCCAGGGCAAAGCCACTGATCTATTTGCATTCATCATAACAAGTGGTACTCTACCTCCGCTGGCATAATGCATTACCTCGGCCATGTATAAAAGTCCTTGTGAAGAGGTTGCTGTAAAGGTTCTGGCTCCAAGTACACTTGCTCCCATAACAGCGGCTAAAGCCGAATGCTCGGATTCAACATACATATATTCAGCTTCAAGCTCCCGCTTTTCAACCATCTCAGCCAATCGTTCAACCACTATCGTTTGAGGTGTAATAGGATATGCAGCTATAACATTCGGCTTGGCTAGTTTCACACCTAGTGCAACCGCTTCATCACCTGAAACGAAAACTTTATTTTTCATTAGCTGCATCCTCCTTTTTCATAATAATAGCGGACTTTTTGCACTCTTTAGCGCAAATACCACAGCCCTTGCAAAAACGATAATCTATTTTCATTTTGTTTTCTTCAGAGAAGATAACACCCTCTGGGCACACTAAATAGCACCATTTACAATTATTACAAATACCATTATCTATAACAGGTTTTGAGTTTCTCCAGCCTTCCAAGGTTTCTGTCAAATGCATTGCCGGACCATAAGTGCCAACTGGAATATCTCCTGAAAACTTTTTGTTTACAGTTGCTCTTGTCATACATTTGCTCCTTCTGCATATTTAAAAATATACTCTACTAGATTTTTATTCTTTGTAGCTATGCGCGAAGGCATATCATAGTCAATGGCAGACAAAAGATTTACTTTTGAGACGATATTGGTATGTGCTACTAACAAAGCTAGCATTGCAGTATTCGCTATTGGAACTCCTAGATATTCTTGTGCAACTTGATTTGCGTTAAAGCCTACAATATATTCACATTTGTTATAATGCGATGTATTTAGAATTATCTTGCCTTGAGGTTTAAGTTTTGAGAGTAAGCTATCACTATATAAGCTGTCATCGAGTACTACAATAAAATCACTTTGCTCACACTGACTTCTATTTCTAATGATATTATTATCAATTTTTGTATACGCATATACTGGAGCACCACGCCTTTCAGGTCCAAAACTTGGAAAGCTTAATGCAAATTTGTTTTCAAAAAGACTTGCAGCTGCTCCCAAGATTCTTGAAGAAGTAAACGCCCCTTGCCCACCTCTTCCCAAAAAAGTTATCTCAGTCATTTTCATTCTCCTTTTAAAAAAACTTATGAATATTTTGTAAGCGCTCCAAAGCCTGTTCTAATGTGTCCTTTTTCTTGGCAAAGTGGAATCTGATATAATTATTTACCTCTTCCTTAAAAAAGCTAGATCCAGGTACAGCAGCCACTCCTACATCTTTAATCAATTTCTCAGCAAACTCAGTATCACTCTTAACTCCAAATTCACCTACATCAACCATTACATAATAGGCCCCTTCAGGCTTATGATACTTGAGACCAATTGAATCAAGACCTTTGAGAAAAAAATCTCGCTTTTGCGTATAAAGCTTATTTAGTTCAAGGTAATATTCATCTTTGAAGGCTAGCCCTGGTAGAGCTGCCTTTTGTAAAGGAGCTGCCGCACCCACAGTAAGAAAATCATGCACCTTTTTGCAATTATCAATTATATTTTGGGGACCAAGAACATACCCAAGTCTCCAGCCTGTTATGGAATAAGTTTTGGACAGTGAGCTACAAGAAATTGTTCGTTCAAACATACCAGGTAGAGAAGCAAAATAAATATGTCTGTTCGGTGCATATACTATGTGCTCATACACCTCATCTGTTATTACAAATGCATCATATTTTGTTACTAATTGAGATATAAATAAAAGCTCTTCTTCTGTAAACACCTTTCCAATCGGATTGGAAGGATTGCACAGTATTAATGCCTTTGCCCCTTGCTTGAAGGCATCCTCTAGCTGTATCCTATCAAATGTAAATTCAGGTGGAATTAACGGAACATATATAGGCTTTGCACCACAAAGAACTGTATCGGCAGCATAGTTTTCATAAAATGGGGAAAATATTGCTACTTTTTCTCCAAGCTCGCAAACTGACATCATTGCTGCCATCATTGCTTCTGTGCTCCCACACGTTACAACAATGTTTTCATCTGGATTTAATTTGATATTCATAAATCGTTGTTGTTTTTCAGCTATAGCCTCTCTAATTAGCTTTGATCCCCAAGTAATCTCATATTGATGTGGTCCTTCTACTGCCACTTGCCTAAGTGCTTCAATTAATTCCTTGGGTGGATCGAAATCTGGGAATCCCTGTGATAGATTTATTGCTCCATATTGATTTGCAATTCTTGTCATTTTTCTAATAACTGACTCCGAGAACCCGTCCAACCTTGTACTTAATTTAGGCATATTTTTCCTCCTGTCTAATATCTATAAGTCTTTTAGCCTTGTGAGTTGCTCTTGGGAGAGCGCCCTCTTCTAACAAAATTACTTCTTTTGGTTTTATTCCAAGATGTGTCTTGATTTCATGAGAAATAATTTCTAAAAGCTTATCATTTTCAATTGTTGATTGATTTCTTTTCTCAACTTCTACACTGAATTTAGTAATGTGATTATGTGTAAGTACCGTGACTCTGTATTCCCCTGTTAAATCCTCTATATTTCTGATTGTATGTTCTATATCACTTGGGAATACATTTACTCCACTACAAATAAACATGTCATCCACTCTTCCAATGATTTTAATGCGCTTAAGAGTACGTCCACACTGACACTTCTGATTTGTATATGTAACAATATCCCCCGTCTTAAATCTAATCATCGGTCTAGCTTCTTTTCTAAGTGTGGTAAGCAGCATCTCGCCCCTCTGCCCCTCTGCAACAGGTTCACCTGTTTTTTCATCTACTACCTCCACCAATAAGTGATCTTCTGCAATATGAAGCCCGTCATGATATTCACATGAGCCAGCGCAAGCTCCAAAAATATCTGAGATCCCATAAAAGTCATAGACCGTAGCTCCCCATAAATCCTCAATGGCTTTTCTAGTTGCAGCTATTGATCCACCAGGTTCTCCTGCTACTATTATTGTTCTTATCGCTAAATCCTTTTTAATATCAATACCTTTCGCTTTTGCTGTTTCACCCAAGTACCACGCATATGAAGGTGTTGTCCATATTATATTTGGCTTGTATTCCTGCAAAATAAATAGTAGTCTATCAGCGGGAAGTGTACCAGCCCAAATACAAAGCGCGCCCAAATTTTGTGCCCCAATTACATCTGGTCCACCTACAAATAGTGAGAAGTTGAGAGCATGTATATATCTATCCTTTGGTCTCATTCCAGCAGCCCAAAAAAGTCTGCTCTCAACCTCCTGGAATTCATCAAAATCAATCTTGCTGAATGGGCTGGCAGTGGGCGTTCCTGTTGATCCACTAGAGGACGAAATGAATACTACTTTTTCTTCACTCACTGTAATTAAGTCTCCAAGTATAGGGGTTTTATTTTGTCTCTCTCGTATAGTTTGCTTTGTTAAAATCGGGAACTTTCTTATATCCTCCAAGGTTTGAATATCTTCTGGTGTTACACCAGCGCTCTCAAAAATTTCTCTATAATAAGGTGATTTTTCATATGCTAATTCAATTTGAGCTTTCAGCTGTACTAGTTGGTAAGCCTCTAGCTCAGGTCTTTCAATTGTTTCAATTTCCTCAATCCAATACTTTTTACTCATTCTTAAGTCCTCCATATTCTTTTATTACATTTCTTATTTTTCAAATCTTAGTGTTCCGAATATTTTTTTAATAACATAGTATATTTATATGTTTAGTATCGTATAACTACTAGAGGTCTTTGTCAATAGACTTTCAAAAAATATTCCCTACTAAATATATATATTTACTAATGAATGGATTTAAGGTATACTACAAAGCATACTAAACATATATTTGAAGGAGGAATTAAGAATGCATTTTAATTCAAAGGTTATTCATGGTGGGATATCCGAAGACCAAGCAACAGGAGCAGTAAGTATTCCCATCTATCAAACATCTACTTATAGACAAGATGAAGTTGGTAAGCATAAAGGATATGAATATTCAAGAACAGGTAACCCTACAAGACACGCCTTAGAAACATTAATTTCCGACCTAGAGGGAGGAATTGCTGGATTTGCCTTCGCATCCGGACTCGCTGCTTTGTCTACCACATTAATGCTATTTCATACTGGAGATCATATTTTACTATCTGATGATGTTTATGGGGGCACCTTCAGAGTTGTCGACAAAGTATTTTCAAACTTAGGCATTTCATACTCAAGTGTTGACACTAGTAATATAAATGAATTGGAAAAGCATATTTTGCCCAATACAAAGGCCATTTTTATTGAGTCACCAACAAATCCACTCATGAAGTTAACTGATCTAACTGAGATTGCAAAATTTGCTAAAGTACATAATTTAATTACTGTAGTAGATAATACGTTCTTCACCCCATATTTACAAAGACCTATTGAGCATGGCATTGATATTGTTGTTCATAGTGCAACGAAGTATCTAGGTGGACATAGCGATGTTGTTGCTGGACTGGTTGTTGTAAATAGCATTCATCTCAAGGAGCGAATGCAATTCTTACAAAATGCAGTTGGTGCAATACTTGGTCCTCAAGATAGTTGGCTTATCATTCGTGGTATAAAAACACTTTCCATCAGAGTTGAAAAATCTCAAGCAAATGCCAAATTAATATTAGAATTCTTAAGTACGCACCCCAAAGTTGAAAAAATATATTATCCCGGCAAAGGTGCTATGATTTCATTTGAGCTAACTACCCCAGAAGATGCTCACAAACTGCTTAACAGTGTAAAAATGATTGCTTTGGCAGAAAGCCTAGGTGGAGTTGAAAGTCTGATTTCTTTGCCATCTGCGATGACGCATGCTTCTATTCCAAAGGCACAGCGAGAGAAAATCGGAATAAAAGATACCCTAGTAAGATTGTCTGTTGGTATTGAAGATGCTGAGGACATAATTTCAGATTTAAAAGGGGGATTACAATAAATGCATTATTATAATGATATAAGAGAACTTATAGGTAACACACCTTTACTAAAGTTGAACAATATTTCATCACATCTGAATGTAAATTTATTTGCTAAACTGGAGTATTTTAATCCAGGTGGAAGTGTAAAGGACAGGGTAGGTTTAGAAATTCTAACTAATGCCGAAAAAATAGGACTACTAAAACCAGGCTACACAATTATTGAAGCTACTGCTGGTAACACAGGTATAGGCTTTGCCATCGCTGCTTTTGAAAAGGGTTATCATCTATTACTGGTTATGCCAGCAAAGTTTTCAGTAGAAAAACAAATTCTAATGCGTGCTCTTGGAGCAGAGTTAATTATTACCCCAACAGAGGATGGAATAGTAGGAGCTATTAATAAGGCAAATGAGTTAAGCAAACAAATTCCCAACTCATTTATGCCAAAACAATTTGAAAATCAACTTAATGTATTGGCTCACAGAAAAACGGGTAAGGAAATATATGATGCTTTAGATGGCAAAGTAGATATTTTAGTAGCAGGAGCTGGCTCCGGTGGCACCATAATGGGTATCTCCTCCTATTTAAAAGAGCAAAATCCAAAGACTAAAGTAGTGCTTGCTGATCCTGTAGGTTCAATATTAGGCGGAGGAGAAGAAGGCGCTTACAATATCGAGGGAATCGGAAATCACTTTGTTCCACAAATCTTTGATGCTTCCTTTATAGATGATGTTGAAAAAATAACTGATGAAGAAGCCTCCTATTATGTCCAGTTGCTTGGTAAAAAGGAAGGAATACTTGCGGGATTCTCTTCTGGTGCAGCAATAGCTGGTGCAATAAAGCAAGCATACAAAGCAAGTGTACAGCTCAGGGGTGCAAGCCATTCAAGCCCTCAAACAAGCTTAACTAACAAGAATTCAATTAAAACTATTAATATAGTAGCAATTCTTCCTGATAGAAGTGATAGATACTTTAGTCAGAACCTATATAATTTTGATTTGAATTTATCTGATTACAAATACAATTTTCTTTTTGACAGCTGGGCTGATGCTTACGATGAAACTGTTTATGATAAAAATGGCGAATATCATGAGGTATTTGAAAACTATCAAGGTATTTTAGAGCAAACAGTAACAGAGATTGCTAAAGCGCCTGGTGCTACTGTACTTGATCTTGGTTCAGGCACAGGAAATCTTTCACATATTGCTAGTCTTGCTAATTATAAGGTAATCGGTATAGATCCCAACAAGAAAATGAGGGATATTTCAAAAGGGAAATTTCCAAATATCGATTTTGTTGATGGTGGCTTTTTGAATATCCCACAAGACAATAACAGTATTGAGGCCATCATTTCTAGCTATGCATTTCATCATCTCTCTGACGAGGATAAGAAATTGGCGGCGTTGCTCTTCTCTACAAAGCTAAAAACTAACGGAAAGGTAATTATTACAGATACAATGTATAGTTCTGCTAAAGTTAAAAATGATTTATTAGAGGATAGCCTTGAGAAGAATTACACTTCATTAGCAGAAGATTTACAAACTGAATTTTACACAACCCATCAAGTATTATCTGAAATATTTACTTTTGCTGGCTTTAAAGTATCCTTCAAACAAATGAATAAATTCGTATGGATATTAACTGCCATTAAGATATGACTTAATAATTGGATAAAAAAGAAAGCTTCATTTCAACGAAGCTTTCTTTTTTATCTCTATCCTAAGAACGGTCTCTATTTAAAAACTGTATAGTAAGATTTTTACACTGAGCCAATTTATCAATCTGGTGTATTCCAATTTCATGATGGTGCAAGTTACTATTGCAACAAAAAATTGCCTGAACCCCCTAATTTCTGGGTGATCCAAGCAACTTTTTTAAACTAATAATTGATACTTTTTCTGATTTCTAAAGCCACTGAGCAGTGTTCAATGTCAACAAATTATTATTGGGAGAGTGGAATAGTAATGGCTGCCTTAAATGTACCCTATCCAATATGTCCCTTCAAGAAGTTCGCAAATTCTGTGTTTACTTCATGCCTTGAGATGAATTGGATGTTAGGGTAATACTCTGCATCAAAGTACTTAAAGTATACCTCAATTATGTTTACTTCTCCATCTACGATTCTTAGAGAATAAGTAATTTGGATTTTGATACCTTCAATTGATCGAAATCCTATGTTGCAATCTGATCTCTCTGAAGGAAATTGACCATTATATGGATATGATTAAGTTCTTTCCCTAAAATAAATAGCCTCCCAATATCCCATAAGTATGCTAGAATGAGTGGCTATAATTATAATGAAGTTTAGACCGCAAGAAAAGCCGAAGATATGTATCTTCATTATTTAGCGAACTTTATTTTCTATTATTTCATACAAATCTGGTCTCTTCTGCTTTGTTCTATCCAGCGATTGCTGCGTTCTCCATTTTTCGATATTGGCATGATGCCCTGACAACAAGATATCAGGCACCTTTTTTCCATCATAATCAGCTGGCCTCGTATACTGTGGATATTCCAATAGACCATTGAAATGAGATTCATCACTAAATGAACCTTCACTAGATAAAACTCCTGGTATAAGCCTGCTTACACAATCAATGAGAACCATTGCAGGCAGCTCGCCACCTGTTAAAACATAGTCCCCAATTGAGATTTCCTCATCTACTATCTCTTCTATAATACGTTCGTCAATGCCTTCATAATGCCCACAAAGCAGTATTAAATGCTCTTCTTTTGACAGTTCAACTGCTAACTGCTGAGTTAGCACCCGTCCCTGAGGGCTCATATAAATAACCCTTGGTTTATTTTCCAAGTTCTGTATAAGATCATTATATGCATCTATTATAGGCTGACAAGTCATAACCATCCCATTGCCACCACCGAAAGGGTAGTCATCAACCTTATTATGCTTGTTTTTTGAATAATCCCTTATGTTTACAGCATTTACATCTATAATGCCCTTTTCCTGAGCACGACCAATAATACTCTCTCTCATCACAATATTAAAGGTGTCAGGGAACAGTGTCAGTACATCAAATTTCATTAATCAAGCAGTCCTTCCGGTAGTATTACTGAAATTCTTCTATCTTCTAGCGAAACCTCTTTGACAACACTCTTTAGTGCCGGAATAAGTAATTCCTTACCTTCTTTATCCTTCACGATGTATACATCATTGCTACCAGTATGAATAATCTCTGTCAGTTTACCTAAAAGCACGTTGTTTTCGTCATAAACAAGCATCCCAAGAATATCTGTTATAAAAAAGGAATCCTTTGGTAGCTTTACAGCATTTGCTCTATCTATCTTTAAGTAAAAGCCTTTTAGTTCTACCGCAGCTTCAAAGGTGTTCACACCCTCAAACTTGAGAACAACAAAATGATTTAAAAATTTCACATTACTAATATTGTACTTTTCAAGAGTGCCCTTCTTATCTATATACACATATTTGAGCTCTAGAAACCTCTGAGGGTCATCAGTCAGAGCTGAAACTTTGAGTTCTCCCTTTACGCCATGAGGACTTGTCAACTGTCCAATAATTAAATATTCTAACATTCGCATCACCTATCTTTACAGATAATAATTTTTTCAGTGTATAATTTTTAGATTTAGATACAAGTAAAGGGGCATTCGCCCCCTTCTCTTATTGTATAATATCTACAACTACTCTTCTATTGTCCTTAACTGCTGCAGCCTTAACAACAGTTCTGATAGCTTTGGCAATTCTGCCTTGCTTACCAATTACTTTGCCCATATCTTCCTTTGAAACTTTAAGTTCAAGAATGATGGACTTTTCATTTTGAATTTCATTTACAAAAACAGCATCTGGATAATCCACAAGCGCCTTTGCAATATTTTCAAGCAATTCTCTCATATTTACCTCCATGAGCCGCCAATGGCGACCACAAAATTCGATGAAATTGCTATCCTTCTAAACGACCTAAGCCGAATATCAGGAAAGAAATCTGATATTATTCAATAATACCAGATTTCTTAAGAAGTGATTTTACTGTATCAGTTGGTTGTGCACCATTCTTTATCCATTTTTGAGCTTTTTCAGCATCAATTTTAATTATTGATGGCTCTACTAGAGGATTGTAAGTACCTATTTCTTCGAGGAATCTACCATCTCTAGGAAATCTTGAATCAGCAACAACTACTCTGTAAAAAGGTTTCTTCTTAGCACCTATTCTTTTTAAACGTATCTTTACTGCCATTAATTTTCACCTCCTTTTAAGGATTACAACTAAATATCTATTAAGAAAACTTGGTCTGTACCGAGCCATCGACAACGGCAGAGACCTAGTTGCACTTATACTTTTCTAAAGTGTTAAAAAGGCATTTTAAACTTTCCCATACCGCCTTTTTTACCTCGTTTACCCATGTCGCTCATCATCTTCATCATTTTCTTCATCTCTTCAAATTGTTTCAAAAGCATATTAACCTCTTGAATGGTTGTACCACTTCCAGCAGCAATTCTTTTTCTGCGACTTCCATTTATTATGGATGGGTCATTTCGTTCCTTCTTGTTCATTGATTGAATAACAGCTTCAGTACGAGCCATTTTCTTCTCATCAACGTCCACATTTTGGAGAGCCTTTGAATCCATTCCTGGCATCATACCAAGTATATCACCGAGAGGACCCATTTTCTTGAGCTGTTGCATTTGATCCAAGAAATCATCCAATGTAAACTGCATTGTACGCATTTTCTTTTCTAATTCAAATGCCTTTTTTTCATCAAAAACGTCTTGAGCTTTTTCAATAAGGCTTAAAACATCACCCATACCAAGAATTCGAGATGCCATTCTATCTGGGTAAAACGGTTCAATATCGCTCAGCTTTTCGCCCATACCTACGAACTTAATAGGTTTACCTGTAACAGACTTAACTGAAAGAGCTGCACCACCCCTTGCATCACCATCAAGCTTTGTTAGAACTACTCCGTCAATGCCCAGCTTCTCATTGAAGCTTTGTGATACATTTACAGCGTCTTGACCAGTCATTGAGTCAACTACCAATAATATTTCATGTGGATTTACTGCTTTCTTTATGTTTATTAGCTCATCCATCAGCTTCTCATCTATATGAAGTCGTCCAGCAGTATCTAGTATAACTAAATCATACTGTTTCAGATTAGCGAACTTTACTGCTTCCTTTGCAATTTCAACAGGATTTAAACTATTTTCCAATGTGAAAACTGGAACATTTAGTTGACCGCCAACAACTTGCAGCTGTTTAATTGCAGCTGGTCTATAGACGTCACATGCAACCAACAACGGTGACTTGCCTTGTTTTCTCATTAAACTAGCCAGCTTACCTGAAGTAGTTGTTTTACCAGAACCCTGAAGCCCTACCATCATAAATACTGTTGGTGGCTTTGACGCAAATGTAACCTTGCTCTGTTCCTTGCCCAACAATTCTATAAGTTCTTCATGAACTATTTTAACAACCTGCTGTCCTGGTGTAAGACTTTCTAAAACATCATTACCAACCGCTCTCTCAGATACCTTGCTTACAAAATCTTTTACTACTTTAAAATTTACGTCAGCCTCAAGTAGAGCTAGCTTGATTTCTCTCATCATATCCTTAACATCTTTTTCGGATACTCTACCCTGCCCACGGATCTTTTTCATTGTCTCTTGGAGCTTTCCTGACAAACCCTCAAAAATCGACATCCCAAAACCTCCAATTCAGTCCTTTGCTATATACTATTAACAAACTCATCTATCTCCCGTACAACATGTTCTATAACAGTTTTGTTATGCTGGCTGAGCTCTGCTACCTCTATTTTCTTAAAATACTGCTGCAGCTGCTCTGCTTTTTGCTTTTGCTGAGAAAACTTGCTTAGCAATCCCAGCTTATCTTCATATTCATTTAGTATTGCTCTACCACGTTTCTCATTATCATAAACGCCCTGACGACTAATACTCAGCTGCTCTGCAATCTCTGTCAATGTAAAATCATTGTTATAATGCAAATTCAATATTTCATATTGTCTATCAGTTAGCAGCTGCCCATAAAAATCAAGCAACAGTGATGTCTCATATACTTTGTCCATAATACTCCACTTCACCTGTAAAGTAAAAATGCTTTACAACTTATTTTAAAACAAATAAAACATGTTGTCAAGCATTTTTACTTTACAAGATATGTTTGATATCTAAAACTTTGATATCTAAAAATTCATAAGTGTGCACATTGTAAAACTCGCCGATACAGGTTAACATATTTTACACTAAGCAAACCTATCATATATTAATCAGCACCTAAGTATGCAGATACTTATATATTAATAGTTTTATGAATTTTATTCTACTCTGCGAGCTTATTTCTATTTCTAACATAAATATGCTTTATTTTTGAGTTGTTTGTGTCTCTTTCTTCAATCTCAAATTCTTTAAGCTTCTTTATGAGATGAGTCAATTTGTAAAATCCAAAATTTCTTGGGTCAAAATCAGGTTGTTTTTTATTAATTAAATTGCCCACATCTCCAAGAAATGCCCAACCATTTTCATCTTCTACATCGTTAATAGAAACCGAAATCAAATTAATTATGTCTTTGCCAATTGATACTGTGACGTTCTTTTGTTCTTTTTCTGCAAAGCCATCTTTTTTGGTTCCATTTTCAAATGTTCTGCTACTTTGCGAAGAAGCACTAATTATCTCAATATATGTAAACTTGTCACATGCTGCAATGAATGGGCTAGGCGTCTTCCTTTCTCCAATTCCAAATACCTTCATACCTGCTTCACGTAGCCTTATAACTAGCCTTGTAAAGTCGCTATCACTTGATATTATGCAGAAACCTTCTACTTTTTCTGAATATAGTATGTCCATTGCATCTATAATCATTGCCGAGTCTGAGGAGTTTTTACCGGTTGTATAGCTATATTGCTGTATCGGTGTAATAGCATTTTCTAAAAGAACGTTTTTCCAACCCGATACTGTAGGCTTTGTCCAATCAGCATATATTCTTTTGATAGTTGGCGTCCCATTCTTCGCTAGTTCCTCCATTATTCCTTTTATGTTACTGTAAGGTACATTTTCAGCATCGATAAGTACTGCAAACCTCATTTCACCAGAAACCATCTTATATCTTTCTCCTTTCTTTTTTTTAATTTTAGGTTCTTTGAGAACATTTATATCATCATTCTCATTTATATTATTATAGCATCAAGCTAGTATTACTTCCAACCTAAATTTAACAATTATGTAAATCACTAATTTTTACCGTCCTTTCATGTCATAATTGGGGAAATATAAGGAACACGTCCCAAACACCTCATTATCTGTGAATAGATTTCACATTGCACGAAAATTGTGAATATGTTATCATATACTATCAGCTGGTATTCATTTTGAAACTAGACATGATAATTTTAATGTACATTTATACTGTAGAAAAGTATAAGTGCAACTAGGCCTCTGCCGTTGCCGATCGCCAGGCACAAGCCAAGTTTACTTTATTAAAGCGACTTATATCCCTTTGGGAATGAGAACGGAGGTTGATTTTATGCTAAAATTCAAATTCATTTCAAGTTAGCTCCCTTTTTTATCATATTGTTTAATTTTATATTCAATCATTAGACTAATTCTTTCAAGGTTAAATTCATAAACCCATGGGTTTTCAATTTCGATATGTATTCATATACATATATTTGAATAATACCAAGAATAATACAATTAGATGTTAGTGAATATACCTGCAAAGACATTATAAATAACTGCGTATTTGTCTTGTAGTGATTTTAAGGAAAACAGTTTAAATAAATTTTTTAGCCGTTATTAGCGGCTCGTGGAGGTTAATTTTGAATAATAATAATGAAAGAAACTTTTTAGGTGTAGAACAATTATCACTGAGAAGCTTAATTTTGGGAGCTCTTGGCTCCTGTGTTATTACGGCAAGTTCAATGTACGTTGCACTTAGAATGAGTGCTCTTCCCTGGCCAACTATTTTTGTAGCCGTATTATCAATGGGACTTTTAAAGCTTTTTGGCAAAACTACTAATAATGAAATCAACATCACTCAAACTGCAATGTCTGCGGGAGCGATGGTAGCAGGTGGTTTGGCATTTACTCTTCCAGGCTTGTGGATATTGGGTATTTGGAAGGGTTCCGGTAATTTGTCAGGAAATTATATAAAAGTTTTAGCCATATCAATTGCTGGTATGCTTTTAGGTAGTGTAACTTCATACATTTTGAGATACCGTTTTATTGTTAAGAATGCTCTGCCTTTCCCCATTGGTCTTGCGGCCGCTGAAACTATAAAGGCTGGCGACGAGGGCGGTAAAAAGTCTATTGCTTTATTTGGAACAATGCTGGCATCTGCTGTATATACATTTTTAAGAGATCAACTCAGACTGGTGCCTGATGTATTTATGTTTAAAAATTCTTCAATTGGTATTTGGAATTCTCCCATGGCTGTAGGAATGGGTTATATCTTAGGTACACTATATACAGGAGTTTGGTTTCTTGGCGCATTATTTTCAAATGCATTTATAATTCCATTTGGTCCCAAATTAGGTCTCTTCGCAGATGCTGCAGCAGCTTCTGCCTTTACAACTAGTACAGGTATAGGCTTATTGGTTGGTACAGGCTTGGGCGTATTGTTAGGTCTTATAATCTCAGCTATAAAAAAACTATTAACTACTAAAAAAGATATTTACCAAGATTCATCGAATAGTGGCAAAAAGAAATTGTTTAGTTTCAGTAGAATATTGATTATACTTTCAACTGCATTGGCATTTATTTTTACAATTGCCAGCGGCTTGTCAGTTGTTCCATCTATTTTATTAATTATTGGAGTATTTATTGTATCTATAATGGCAGCTACTATCACAGGTCAAACAGGTATAAATCCAATGGAGATTTTTGGAATTATAGTACTTTTGGCAGTGAGAATATTTGTAGATATCGATGCAACTGATGCTTTACTGGTTGCCGCGTGTGTTGCTGTAGCAAGCGGATTTTCTGGTGATTTATTCAATGATTATAAAGCAGGTCAGGTACTTGGAACTAACCCCAAAGCTCAGCTCATTTCACAAATAGTTGGTGGAGTTGTTGGAACTGTAGTTGCCACAGTTGCTTTATTTGCGATTATTCATCAATTCGGTGAGGTTGGTACAGGTACTGCACTGCCAGCAGGTCAAGCTGTTGCAGTAAGCGCAATGATTAACGGTATTGGAAGTCCTGTAGTTTTTGGTGTTGCCGCAGGTATTGGAGCAATTCTCTACTTACTGGGTCTTCCAACAGCGACACTTGGAATTGGTGTTTTCCTTCCATTTGTAATTTCGGCTGCAGTATTTTTAGGAGGCATTATTCGCTTTGTCACTGACCGCATATACGGAAAATCAGCAGAATCTACTGGAACTGTTGCAGCATCAGGTTTACTTGGTGGTGAGGGTATCACTGGTGTTGGTATTGCATTGGTTAAAATGTTTACTGGAGCATAAGATTAAACTATTAATTAGTCATGTGAGCTTACAAAAATTTGCTTTTGCAAGCTTACATGACTAGAATACTATTATAGATACTTTTTAATATCTTAGAAGGAGTGGTTTTGTGAGTCAGGTTATTGGAATAGATATAGGTGGAAGTACCACCAAGATAGTTGGTTTTGATGGGAAATCAATGATTAGTCCGTTGTTGGTTCGTGCAAATGATCCCATCGCATCAGTATATGGTGCTTTTGGTAAATTTCTGAACATAAACTCCTTCAAGCTTGATGACATTGAAAGGATTATGATAACTGGAGTGGGTTCTTCGTTTATAAATAGTAAGCTATTTGGCATACCAACCGGCAGAGTTGATGAGTTTATGGCGATTGGTCTGGGTGGACTTTTCTTAAGTAATCTAAGCAAAGCAATCATAGTTAGTATGGGTACAGGTACCGCACTCGTCAAGGCTGAGAATAACACTGCTGTGCATTTAGGAGGAACTGGTGTCGGTGGTGGTACATTGTTAGGTCTTTCAAATAGAATGTTAAATGTACGCCATTTTGATGAGCTGATAGAGGCCGCTAATGGTGGTGACCTGTCACATGTCGACCTTACAATTGGTGATATTTCTAAAGAGGTAATGGAAACACTGCCTTACGAAACCACCGCCTCCAACTTCGGAAAAATAAGTGATTTAGCAACTAAAGCTGATTTAGCAATGGGAATAATAAACCTAGTTTTCCAGACTATCGGTATGCTTGCTGTCTTTAATACAAAAATCGATAACATTAAAGATGTGGTCTTAACTGGTAATTTAACAAATGTACCACAATCAGAACACATATTTAACCAGCTGAGCAAGCTTTATGAAGTCAACTTTCAGACGCCGCAAAATGCCGAATATGCCACAGCTGTTGGAGCTGCTATTTGCTTTACTGAGGGTGTGGCTTTTAGGGAGATATAGGGAAAAGCAGTGAAAAGTGAATGGTGATTAGTGAATAGTTATGGTGTGTCGACTTCGTCGACGAAAATTTAATAAAAACTGAATACCTGGTTTTTGCTTTAATTATAATCAGTCGGCGCAGCCAACTTTCCATAACTATTCACTATTCACTTTTAACTTTTCACTAAGATCTACCCTATATAACTGCAAGTTCTACCTTGTGGTTCTTGATACTATTAGGCACATCTATAATGCGTTGATTGTTTGAACCTCTAAATTTTAAAAGAAGGTTTCTCTCTCCCATAATAAATGGACCATCAACTAGCATATCAGTGTTTTCCAGCAGATCCTTATAACCTTTTCTCTCAGAAGAGTACCCCACAAGCTGCTCATAGGTATACCCTGTATAGGTTATTACATTCATACCTATTTTTTTTACCTCACTTGCTAGTACTGCAAACTTTTCTGCCTGCTCAAAGGGGTCACCACCACTAAGGGTAACTCCATCTAAAAGAGAGTTTTTCTTTAAGTCATTTAAAATTTTATCTATTTCAACTAATTCTCCACCCTCAAAGGAATGAGTATGTGGATTGTGACAGCCTCTACAGTTATGCTGACAGCCTTGTGAAAAAATAACCATTCTGATACCTGGGCCATCAGCTATCGATTCATTTATTATCCCTGCAACTCTTATTTGATTACTCATGATGACCTCACGTTTCGCTCTTCACTCTTGCCTTTTCATTAAGGTTTTGATTTTATAAATACAAGTTGGCGCAGCCAACTTCCCATAACTTTTGTCGAGTAGGTGCACCTCGCGGTACTTACCCCTCACAGATCCGGACGTGCCCAATTAAGGCATCCGGCTCTTCACTCCGCCATTCACATAAATCTTAGCCATATATGTTTACATAGATTTTAGGTCTTCTTATAGGG
>DATCID010000237.1:0-6485 GCA_036507975.1 Ruminiclostridium sp. | reverse complement strand
TTTCTATTTCCTTCTCAACTTTATCCAAAATCTCGGAAACCTTGGCTTCATTAACAGGTTTCAACACAAAATCAAAAGCTCCAAGGGATAAAGCTTTTTGGGCATATTCAAAGTAGGCAAAACCACTAAGGATAATAACCTTTGTATCTCTCGCCTTCATATTAATAAATTCCATAAAGGAAAGCCCATCCATTATAGGCATACGTATGTCTGTAATAATGATATCCATACTTTCCGATTCAATCAACTCAAGGGCTTCTTTTCCATTCTTAGCTTCAAGCACCTTATACTCAGGTCTTAGTACCTTAATCATCTCAGCCAAGCATCTACGATGCTTGGGCTCATCATCAACAACCAAAAGTTTGTGCATAATAACCTCCAAATATAACCAATATCTAATATAGTTGGTAATTCACATATTTAATTATACATATTTTATTTTCTTATAGTTGGTATCATTTTTTTAGATAAGTCCACTTTTTTTATATTATACAGTTATACCTGGTAAGATACAAAAATATATATAAGTTTTTATATACCCAAGAAAGGGTTAAGACAATTAAAAGCCATCATCTATCACTGTTTTGAAATAAGATCAAATGATAGATGATGGCTTTTGATGAACCGGTTTCACACAATTTTAGTTGTCCAATTTTCTACATTCCACACCTCAGTAATCCAATCTGCGTAGAAATCAGGTTCATGGCAAACTAGAAGCATTGTACCCTTAAACTCTTTAAGTGCTCTCTTCAGTTCTTCCTTTGCATCCACATCTAGGTGATTTGTAGGTTCATCCAGTATCAGCCAATTTACATCCTTTAGCATCAATTTGCATAGACGTACCTTTGCATTTTCGCCGCCGCTTAGCACCATCATTTGGCTGGTAATATGCTCTGCTGATAAACCACATCTAGCAAGTGCTCCACGCACCTCTGCATTTGACATCCCAGGGTAGTCTTTCCATATCTCTTCTAATGCAGTGTTACTGTTAAAACGTTCAGATTCCTGCTCAAAGTAGCCAGGAAACAAATAGTCATCCAGCTTCACTTCTCCACCAAAAGACTTTTGTATTCCTAATAGGGTTTTTAGCAAAGTGGACTTACCCAAGCCATTTACACCTTTTATAGCTACTTTCTGCCCACGCTCTAATGATATATTTAACTGGCCTGTAAGTGCAACGTCATATCCAATAATAAGATTATTCGTTTGAACTACAAATCTACCAGTAGCACGCGCCTCTTTGAACTTAAATATAGGTTTTATCTTTTCTTTCGCCTTGTCTATAATATCCATTTTATCCAGCTTCTTTTGTCTACTCTTTGCCATATTGCTGGTAGAGGCCCTAGCCTTATTTCTTGCAACGAAGTCTTCAAGCCTATCTATTTCCTTCTGCTGCTTCTCGTAGGCCTGCTGTGTTTGCTGCTTTGAAAGCTGATGCATCCTCTGGAATTCATCATAATTGCCAGAATACCTTGTCAGTGCTGCGTTCTCAACATGATAGATGACATTAACAACATCATTTAAAAACGGGGTATCATGAGATACAAGTATAAAGGCATTTTCATAATTCTTCAAATAATTTTTTAACCAAGTAATATGGTTTTCATCAAGGAAGTTAGTAGGCTCATCCAATATCAATATCATTGGGCTTTGCAGCAAAAGCTTTGTAAGCAATACCTTCGTTCTCTGTCCTCCGCTTAAGTTTGATACGTCAGTCTCGAGGCCAATGTCGCCCAGTCCCAAACCATTAGCTACTTCTTCAATCTTTGAATCAAGAACATAAAAGCCATTGTGTTCTAGTACACTTTGAATGTCTCCGACATCCTCCATCATGGCATTAATTTCACTATCTGTAGCAGTTCCCATTTTTTCATATATTTCGAGCATCTCTTTTTCAAGGTCAAGCATATACTGGAATGCCTCTCTCAAAGCTTCTCGAATAGTTTTCCCTTGGGTGAGAACAGTGTGCTGATCTAGGTAACCCGTTGTTATTCTGTTGCACCATTCAACCTTACCCTCATCTGGCATAAGTTTACCGGTAATTATATTTAGAAACGTAGATTTACCTTCTCCATTTGCACCAACAAGACCCACGTGCTCGCCCTTAAGCAGTCTAAAGGAGGCATCCTCCAATATCTTTCTGGCACCAAAGCCATGACTTACATTTTCAACAGTTAAAATACTCATTACGATTTAACCTCCATAATACTTTTCTTACTTCAAGAAATAGCAATTTTTGAACTTTCTAGGCTATAATTAAACATCACCGAAATTTAGTATAACGTATCAAGTATATTAAAGTCAAAACTTTTAAATTTAGTAAGGCGCCTGTTAGTTAATATTTTCTAAATTCCAAAAAAATTATAATATGACATCAAAACTTCCTCAGGATTTTTACAAGTCATCAACTGTGACATTACGCAAATACCAACTGCACCAGCTTTCAATACATCAGTAGTATCTAATTGTGTTATCCCCCCAATGGCAAACACAGGAATAGTAACAGCCTCACATACTTGTTTCAAGAAATCAAGTCCTATAGGAGGAACTCCTTTTTTACAGTCAGTTTGGAAAATATGCCCTACAATTATATAACTTGCACCTAAATCTTCTGAACGTTTTGCCTCTTCTACAGAATGAACAGAAATACCTATACATTTAAAAGTACTTAATTCATCCAGGTGATTCAAAAATATCTTCATAGGAAGATGGATATTGGGAATTTTCAATTTTTGTGCAACAGCTATATGAGAATTGATTACCAGCGGCACATTATACCGACTGCAAATTTTCAAGCATTCCGAGGCTAACTGTTCATATTTTTCTGGCTGTAAATCCTTTTCTCTTAAAATGATGCGATATGGTAAGGCTTTTGCAATCTGTTCAATACGTTGGAGAAAATCATTTTTGCAAAGTAATCTATTTGTTACAGAAATAATCATTCTTTTTCACCTCAAAAATTTACATTCGGATATAGTCTGTGTAGACTGGCTGTAACCCCCGTGAAAGAATCATTTTATGTATTTCAGCGACATCTCGATGATCAGAGATTTCAAATTGCTCATCACCTTTTGCCTCTGTTTCATGACCTCCTACACTTACTTTTACTCCAGCAGAAACTTTATTTGCTACAATTCCAATAACATTGTCTCGAAATTTTGCACTTTCACGTGTTGAAATTGTTATACCTGCGAAGGGCATAAATAAACGATAAGCAAGCATAGTTTGTAAAAGCTGTAGCTCATGAACATCGTTAGGATTATTTTCCGAATGATTGATGAACGGACGTAATCTTGGCACTGAGAAGGAAATTTCTGCATGAGGATATTTTTGCTGCAAAAGGTAAGCATGGATGCCTGTTGCAAAAGCATCTTTTCGAAAATCATCCAGTCCAAGCAAAGCACCAAAAGTCACTCCACGCATTCCTGATTTTATTGCGCGCTCCTGAGCATTAAAGCGGTAAGGGAAAATCCTTTTGGGTCCGCTTAAATGCACTTTCTCATATGCCTTAGGGTTATATGTTTCCTGATAAACACAGACGAAATCTGCACCGCATTTCTGAATATACCTATACTCATCTGTATTTAACGGATAAATTTCGATACTTATTGTAGAAAAATATTTTCTTGCTAACTTTATAGCTTCACCTATATATGTAACGCTGCTCTGTTTATGGGATTCTCCTGTTAATATTAATATATCCTTCAAGCCTGTTTGTGCAATGGTTTTTAACTCGTTATCAATTTCTTCAATAGATAATTTTGCGCGATGAATTTTGTTCTTGCAATTAAAACCGCAATATACACAATTATTTTCACAATAATTGGATATATATAATGGTGTAAACATGGAAATTGAGTTGCCAAAATGTTTTCTTGTTTCAAGTTTAGCCTTTTGAGACATTGATTCCATATATGAAGATGCAGCTGGAGATAGAAGTGCAGCATAATCATCAACAGATAAGACTTCTTTTAATAAAGCAGCTTCCACATCTCTTTTAGTATATTCATCATAATTATATTTTTGCACCAAAGCCAAAACACTTTCCATAATGTTAGAATCAATGGCTTCCATACCTTCTAAGTGTTGCATAATGCTTGTTATCTCATTGTTCATAATTTTAGGAATTCCTTTCACTTCGCTCAATGCTAAAATTGTAACGAAACTTTTGCCTTTGAGCTTATTAAAAATTACAACTATATCTATATTTCATATCCATCTGTTCTTTCTTAATATTCCAAAAATCCTGTAAGGGGGCTGGATGCCTCTGCCTTATAATCAAGTACACGACCAAGGCCTGCCAAATAAGCTGCTCTGCCTGCTTCAATAGCAAGTTTAAATGCTTTTGCCATAAGTGCCACATCTTTTGCGGTGGCAATGGCTGTGTTTGCCATTATAGCAGCTACACCCATCTCCATTGCTTCGCATGCTTGAGAAGGTCTTCCAATACCTGCATCTACAATTATTGGGATTGCTATTTCATCTACCAGAATTTTGATGAAATCACGTGTCACTAACCCTTTATTGCTGCCAATAGGAGCTCCAAGAGGCATGACTGCAGCCGCTCCAGCATCAACAAGTGATCTTGCCACATTTAAATCGGGATACATATAAGGCATAACAATAAAACCTTCTCGTGCTAGTATTTCTGTTGCTTTAATGGTTTCATAATTGTCTGGCAGTAAATATTTTGAATCAGTAATAACTTCAATTTTAACAAAATGGCCACAACCAACTTCTCTTGCCAGTCTTGCAATTCTAACTGCTTCCTGCGCAGTTCTTGCTCCAGATGTATTAGGCAGTAATATAATACCCTTTGGTATGTAACTTAATATGTTTTCTTCTCCGCCAATATTTGCACGGCGTAGCGCCACAGTTGCCATTTCAACTTCGGCGTTTTCTATTACCTCTTTCGTCTTCTCAAGCGAAAATTTGCCAGAACCCAATATAAATCTGGAATTAAACTCATGTCCACCAATATTCAATTTATCAAGCATTTTATTTTCTCCTTTTTCAAACTTCTTCTATTCCTAATAATAACCTTAGAACCATATTTGCCTGATGCCCTGCACAAATTTGTACACGGGGTGCCATTAGACCATTGCCTATTTGAGCCCCGTTTTCCAAATCACCGCATATGTAAAAATTTTTCATCTTTCTTTCAGTTTTTATAAGGTTTGAACTTGTATAACCGGCCATACCGGAGGCCGCAACTATTTTTACCTCCTTCAACCTCTCGATAACAGTATTTACAAGCATGGCCTTTGCTACTGGATTATCAAATGCCTCACATATTACGTCATAACCTGTAAATAGTTCCACTACATTTGTTTCTTCTACTCGGACTGTTTTTATATTTACAGTGATAAATGGATTTATTTCCTTAATTTGGCTTTGTAGTGCAACTGCTTTTGGTAATCCCAAATGACTTATATAATAGTTTTGTCTGTTGAGGTTACTAGGCTCAACAACATCGAAATCTACCAGCAGTAGATTACCAACACCCGTACGAGCTAGCATAATAGCAATATTTGATCCTAATCCACCAAGACCAGCAATAGCTACTTTAGCTAATTTTACTCGAGAATGTACTTGTGGAGTATGACGTGCTACCATCATGCTTTCTAACTCGCTTTGCTCCGGAATAACACCTTTTGCAATAACTGAAATTACATCATTCTCAGATAATTTAAAATTTTCAGATGTTTGATATCCATTTATAATAATTACATCTCTTTTTTTACCAATATGCTGGCATAATTCATCAACGGAACAAATGTCCGTTTCCATCTCTTTTCCATTAACGGTAATATACATTAATTAACCTCCTCCTACAAAACTAAGCACTTCTATACTGTCCTCAGCTTGCAGTATTATATCTGCGTATGTTGCCTTTGGTACAATATCCCCATTAAGCTGAACCGCAATTCTAGAGATATCATATTTATTTTCCTGTAAAAACTGAAACAATGAAATGACCTTATTTAACTCAAAAATTTGTCCATTTAACTTCATCACAAACTCCTCCTTTTTTGTTAATATAAAATAAAAAAAGCACAAAAAGAATTTACACCCGTGGTGGTGTACCCCTTTTCGTGCTTTATTAAAATTAAAATATCATAAACCTATTCATTTGTCAAAATTCAAAGGTACCCTTAAGATGGTTTTTTCTTATCTATCCTTAATGATACTCCTAATTTTGAACAATTTTTACTTTTTTATAAAAAACTATTGAACTTCTTCACTCTTTGTTTCTTGAGGTTTAATAATTGCACCTTTTTTTAACAAATCTAGAATATTCATACCGGTGAGTGCTTCAACTGTTACAGGAAGCTGAGAAATTATATCTGTTACATAGCCTGTAACCTTTGCTGCGCCGCCTCTTTCCCCACCACCATTATCAACAATAACAATTTTTTCAGTTTTAGCAAGTGGGCTTGCAATGGCCTGCGCTATTTCAGGTAATTTTTCAATTATCATCTGTG
>DATCID010000236.1:0-41670 GCA_036507975.1 Ruminiclostridium sp. | reverse complement strand
TACCAGCTCTCCGTCCTACGCTTAAACCTAAGGTCACCCTTTCGGTTCCAAGGAATGGATAGCGGTGGGCGGCTCACCCTTTCCGCACAGGATTTCCACCTGCTATATCTTAGGCGCTTTCTTGGCGCTCCACTTTTCATTCTTCACTATTCACTAAGGGTTTACCTAGGGTTTACCTAGGGTTTACCTAGGTTTTACTGTTCCTAACCTACATATGCTTAACTCTGTCGCGGACCTCAGCCTGCTTGGCATCGTTAAAGCGTTCCAATGACCCAACCAAGTAACCAGTTATACGTCTGATTCTTTCAAAGTGGCTGTCATCTTCTTCTTCTCTGCCGCAGCTAGGACAAGTATCTCCAATTATTCCAGTATAACCGCATACAGGATCTCTATCAACTGGGTGATTAACAGATCCATAACCTATTCCAGCTTCCTTCATTGCTCTTATTATTTTTTCAAAAGCTTCAAGATTATTTAAAGGATCACCGTCAACCTCTACATAGGTTATGTGACCTGCATTGGTCAATTCATGATAAGGCGCCTCAGTTTTAATTTTATCAATTGCATTTATATGGTAGTAAACTGGCACGTGGAAGCTGTTAGTATAGTATTCTCTATCGGTAACACCCTCAACTTTGCCAAAAGTCTTCTTATCAAATTTGACAAAGCGTCCTGCCGTTCCCTCTGCAGGAGTAGCAAGCAGTGTAAAGTTCATATTAAATTTCTTGCTAGCCTCATCCATTCTTTTTCTCATATATCCAATAATCTCAAGTCCTAGATTCTGAGCTTGCTCAGTTTCGCCATGATGCTTTCCAATGAGTGCAGTAAGGCATTCAGCCAAACCGATGAAACCCATTGACAAAGAACCATGTTTTAGAACCTCACCAACCTCATCATTCCATCCCAATTTTTCAGAATCAATCCAAACACCCTGGCCCATAAGGAAAGGATAGTTCTTGACTTTTTTGCCTGCTTGAATCTTATATCTTTCATATAATTGGTCAATAACTAGATCTATCTTCTTATCTAGCTCATCAAAGAATATATTCGTATTTTTATTACTTCTCAGTGCTATTCTAGGCAAATTAACAGTTGTAAAGCTCAAATTTCCTCTACCAAATATAGTTTCTCTGGAAGGATCAAAAACATTTCCTATTACTCTAGTTCTGCAACCCATGTATGCAATCTCTGTATCAGGGTTTCCTTCCTTATAGTACTGTAGATTGTATGGTGCATCCAAAAACGAAAAATTTGGGAACAATCTCTTTGCACTTACACGGCAAGCTAACTTGAACAGATCATAGTTTGGATCGCCATCTTTATAGTTGACGCCATCCTTAACCTTGAAAATATGTATCGGAAATATAGGTGTTTCACCATTTCCAAGACCAGCCTCAGTTGCAAGTAATAAGTTCTTAACAACTAACCTACCCTCAGGAGATATATCAGTTCCATAGTTTATTGAGCTAAATGGAGTTTGGGCACCAGCGCGGCTGTGCATAGTGTTTAAGTTGTGAATAAACGCCTCCATTGCCTGATATGTTATCCTATCAATCTCGGAATCTGTTTTTTTAGCAGCGAAGGCTTGTGCCTTATCCAATATTGCTTCATCAGTAACATATTTTGACAGCTGCTTTTTCTCTGCCTTTATATACTGCTCCATTCTATTTAAAGAAGGCTTATGGTTGTATTCTTTATTTACATCTTCGCAAATAGCATATATCTCTGCCTCTAAATCCTTGTTTATAAGCAATTCTAATGCTTTACGCAAATTTTGCTTATATCCTTTCTCAAATGTTTTTGCAACACCCATTGACATTCCATAATCAAAATTTGGTATGCTCTGTCCACCATGCTGATCGTTTTGATTTGATTGAATTGCAATACATGCCAAAGAAGAATAGCTATTTATATCATTTGGTTCTCTAAGATGACCATGGCCAGTGCTGAATCCACCTTTAAACAGCTTCTGTATATCTATCTGGCAGCAAGTAGTGGTCAGTGTCAAAAAATCTAAATCGTGAATATGAATATCTGCTTCATTATGTGCCTTTGCATGCTCCGGTTTCAAGACATACATTTCATTGAATTGCTTCGCACCCTCAGAACCATACTTGAGCATAGTCCCCATTGCTGTATCACTATCAATGTTTGCATTTTCACGTTTCAGATCATTGTCCTTTGAATCTTTAAAGGTTAGTTCCTCATATACCTTCATCAGACGAGTGTTCATCTCGCGCATTTTAGTTCGCTCTGCCCTATACAAAATGAATTCTTTGGCAGTTTTAGCATGACCAGTTTCAATCAATATTTTTTCAACTGCATCCTGTATTTCTTCTACACTGGGAACTTTTTTATCCAGAGTGGCATCTATATATTCAACAACCTTTTCAGCCAATTTCATCGCAGTTTTATAATCCTTACCTCCGGTTGCACTTGCAGCCTTAAATACAGCATTTGCAATCTTTTCGATGTTAAAAGGCATTTCTCTTCCGTCACGTTTTCTAATTTTAGTAATCATAACAGCTTGCCACCCCTCTTGAAAGTTTTCTTTAGCATTACTCTTAGAAATCTATTTATGAATTAAAGTATGAATTATAGTATATTATATTATCCTAATCGTTCAGTCCACATTTTTCACGCCATATATTGTGTATTAATATTACCATCATCAACATATAGTGTCAACAAGTCATAAAATGCTAATATTTCGGTTTCTCTCGTTATTCCTTAATAATATTTGATTTTTTGCCATATCTCTATTTTTTGAGAAAATAACAATATTTCCCCCGAATATTATTAGTGATAAACAATAATAATAATATATGTAACATCAATATTAATATGAAATGGAGTGATATTAATGAATATGAATACTGATAAAAATACTTGCATTCAGTGTACTATTAGTAAATGTGCAAATCATAGTAAAAGCGAGGAATATTGCGCATTAAACCAAATCCAAGTTGGAACTCATGAATCTGATCCAACTGTAGTTCAATGTACCGATTGTCAATCATTTGTAAAGAAATAAATAAACCGCAAATATAAGTTGTGAGTATTAGCAATGTTAGACATCAAATAAAAATCAGTCAGGATATTATGTCCTGGCTGATTTTTATTTATTAAAATTATATTAAATATCTAAACTATTCAATAGTTTTTTTAGTTCCACCAACTCATCATGAGACAAAGTTATTCCCTTGGTCATTTTATCATGTTCTGCAGACCAATCTCGTATGTCATACTTGGGATCTCTATCATTCCAGCTAACTAAATTTAATTCCTTTATCCATCCCTTGTTAGCTTCTGATAAAGCACCTATAGTCTTTGTTATTTCATATTTAAGTTCAGCCATATTAACCTCCATGAGCCGCATAGCGACAATAAAATGTTATAAAATGTATTTATACCAGATCATCTAATTTCTCATCCTTGAAAGCTCCAAGCATTGCAGCACCCACGATAATACCAGCGCTACCCATCTCAGCCATTTTGAACTCTGGTAAATGAACTTCCCTGCAGTAAATTCGCTCACTTAAAATCTCAACAAGAGGATTCACAAGAGTATTTCCCAGCTTACTTATTGGACCAGCAATGATAACAACCTCTGGCATAAGAATGTTTACTATATTTGCTAATCCTTCCGCAAAATAATCTAAAAATTCTTTGCATAGCTTCTTGGCTTTCTCATCTCCTGCTTTTGCAGCCTCAAATGCTGTCAATTCAGTAATTGGACATAAATTATTTCTTACTAACTTTGCAAGTATGGACTCAGGGTTATCATCAACTAATTGTTTTGTTTGATTTATAATTGCAGATGCGGACGCATATTGTTCCCAACAGCCTTTTCTTCCACAGGTACATTCCCTTCCATTATAATCAATTACCATATGCCCAAACTCTGTACCTCCAAAATTAAAGCCATTGTATATGCTACCATCAATAATTATGCCACCGCCAATACCAACGCCTATCTTGATTGTAAGTGAGCTGCTGGTACCGTAAGAAGCTCCGAGTAAATACTCAGCAATAGCAACACAATTAGCATCATTTTCAACATAAACGGGCAAATTGATATGTTTTTGTATTTCAGCTCTAACATGTGCATTATTAAAATTGAGAGTATAGTTTTTGAGAACTACCCCATTAAGATTATCTATTATTCCAGGACATCCAACTCCAATATACTTTATGTTTTTGAGCTCAACATTCTCAGCTTCAGTAATCTTAATAATTAATGAACATAAATCTTGAATTATATCCTCAAAAGCTCTGTCTTTATTTGTAGGAACAGAATCTCTTCGGATCAATATTCCGTTCTTGTCCATTATTCCTACCACTAAATTTTTAACACCTAATTCAATCCCAATGTGATATTTCATTTAAACGCCTCATTTTTTATTAATATCTATTTAACCACTTTGTTTGTAACTTTTCACATAAACAGATTTCTTGGATTCATATGATAAATGTATTTATGTTGTAAATCATATTTGATGCAAGCTTGAATTATACCAAGTTATTTATATTTAGAATTATTTAAAACAAAATCATCATCTTTAAGCTGCAGAGGCATAATGGATACAACTATATGCTTATGCTTCAAAAGCTCTTTCTCAACAAAATACCTTGTATTGTTATGCAATATTTTATGCCACCATTTTTTTACCGCAAATTGAGGTAAGATTACTGTTATCATATCCCCATTCTGATAGTCATATTCAGCCGATTGAATGAATTTGAGTAATGGCTCAACTACCTTCCTAAAAGGTGAATACTTTATTACAATTGGAATATCGGTGTGTAAAGCCTCAAATTTTTCCTTAATCTTCTTTGCGCCTTCTTCATCAATAGCCACACTAAATGCTACAACATTATCTGAAATAGTATTGGCATATTTCAGTGCTCTTACACTTGATCTATTAATACTTTCAATTGGTACAATTACTCTATTTGTATAAACAGCTTTGTTAATATCAAATGTAGCTATCTCCTCAGGCTTTAGTTTCAGTTGCTTCATAACAGCTTCATAATGCTTCTTGACCTTGAAAATCATTAGTATCAATAGTGGTATTAATATTACAACAATCCATGCGCCTTCACTAAACTTGGTAACAGCAATAATTATTACAACAATAGCAGTAACAAATGCACCAAGTCCATTAATAAAAGCTTTGTGTTTCCATCCTTTACCTTTACTTTTAATCCATTTTACCAACATACCAGACTGAGCCAATGTAAACGAAATAAATACACCAATTGCATATAAACCCATCAAGCTTGTTACCTTGGCTTTAAATCCTATAATCAGAATCAGTGCAACTACAGATAGCATTATTATTCCATTGTCATAACTCAGCCTGTCTCCCCTCATGCTGAGCTGGCGTGGAGCATAGCCTTCCCTTGCCATAATGGAAATCAGCATTGGAAAACCTGAATAAGCGGTATTTGCTGCCATGACCAATATTATAAACGTAGTTGCTGTTATATAGTAAAACATAAAGGAGCCCGATCCAAATATTTCCCCAGCTATTAGTATAAGCATTGCATTACCTATTGGAACTACATGGTACATATTTGCAAGTATAGATGTTCCACCAAAAAGTACAAGTATTATCATTGATAGAAGGAATAGAACTCTCTTGGCATACTTTGTGCTTGGATGTTTAAAATTTGGAACGGCATTACTAACTGCCTCTACACCAGTCAGTGCTGTACAACCATTTGAAAAAGCTCTGAGTAACAATGCCAGTCCCGCAATCAGTCCCAACGGCTTTCCAATAGCTGCAAAGGTTGGCTCCTGTGGTACAAATCCACCCTTTACCTTTACAATTCCAGCCACTATCATTACTATTATTCCTAAAATGAATGCATATGCCGGTAAACCAAACATTTTTGAGGACTCTCTTATTCCTCTCAGATTTCCTATCATTATTAGAATAACAAGTACACACGCAATTAAAATAGAATATGACCTTAAATCCTTAAACGCAGTAGTGAACTGCTCTACGCCTGATGAAATACTTACTGCTACTGTCAATATATAATCAACAGATAATGCAGCACCAGCTGTAACTCCTGCAAGAATCCCGAGGTTCTCCTTGGCAACAACAAATGCTCCTCCACCATTTGGATAGCTATCGATTATCTGCCTATAGGAAAGCATCAATAATAAAAGCAGTCCGATAATTGCAATAGAAATAATGGACAATTGCCCATATGCAGCTACGCCAATTACTGGAATCAATACCATCAGTACTTCCTGTCCTGCATATGCAACTGATGATATGGCATCACTTGATAAAATAGGTAGTCCCCAAAGAACTCCCAATTTCTCATCTTGTAATGCTTCATTTTTTAATGGTCTTCCAACCAAAACTCTTCTTATTCTCTTGAACATAAATAACCCATTATTTACTAGTAATAGTAAATATCTTTTGACCCTTCGTTTGTTATATTAATTTCTTTCTAGTTAGGGAAATGCGGTAAATAATAAAACAACTACTCTGAATATTTTAATACTTTTTCGCTTATTTTACAATATAACTATTTAATAACTTTTACTTCTCTATAAACTAGTATTATATATACTTTTTATAATTTAGCAACAAAATTATATAATTTATTGGTAAAATTGCAAAAAGTGAGTACTTAATTCCCTTATATTTTACAATTTTTATAACTATTAATAATGTTCCCTACTTATTTTTAAAATATTTAATCAAAAAATGGATAGATTCTTTTAAAAGAATCTATCCATTTGAAATCTAATTATTTTTACTTTCTAAGGCTCTTAAGCAAGTCATTTATCTCCTGAGATTGCTTCATAAGTTCATCGAGTTTTTTTTGAAGTTCATCTAGTTTTGAATTGTCAATGCTTGCACCATCAATAGCTGGCGGAGTAGTTACTTCACTTGGAGTCTGCACCTCTGGTGTTTTAACTTCACCAGTTACTTGATCGACTATAGGTTGCTTGTTATCGGCAGGCTTAACAGCTCCATTAAAGAGATCGTTTAATGCGTCATCAAGGTTATTTCCAATACCATGCTTAAAGTCAGCTCCCTGCTGATACCCCACGACTATCTTCTTTACCTGCGGAATTGATGAGCTACTTTCTGATTTTATATATATAGGTTCCACGTATAGTACACTATTTTCAATAGGTATTACCAACAAACTTCCTTTGAAAACAGTGGAACCACCTTGTCCCCAGAGAGTCATACTTTCTGATATTTCACTTATTTGATTGATGTTTACCTCAACCTGATCTGGACCCAAAATATTTGTATTTTTAGGAAAGTTGAACAAAATCATCTCACCATAACTGTCTTTTGAATTTCTTACTGCAAGCCAAGAAACCATATTATGCTTTTCTCCTGAAGGTGTAAAAGGTCTCATTAATATGAGCTCTTCTTCTGTTCCCAAATTATCAGGAAGCTTAATCATATTGTAATATGAATCTATTTCTTTTACCCCACTAGGACTGTTTTTATCAGGATATTTTGCAATATTCCATTCATCTTGATTTGTAAAGAAGGTTGTTATGTTTTCTTTATGTGCATTAGGGTCTAAATGATACTTCTTTAGCACTTCTGTTTGAACTTTGAATAGCGTTTCAGGATATCTCATATGCATCATTATATCCTCTGGAAGTGGATCCTCTGAGAATATCCCAGGATATACTTTTTTGTACGCTTGTATTATAGGATCTGCCTTATCAATAATGTAATATTTTACAGTACCGTTATATGCGTCAACTGTTATTTTAACTGAATTTCTGATATAGTTTATACCATTTAGTGATTGAAGATCAGCATCTCCACTTTCAGTATAGAAATTTTGAGCATATGGATAATCAGCTGAAAGAGAATATGCATCTAATACCCATATAAGCTTTCCATCGGAGGTTATTGTCAAGGCTGGGTCGGTATCCACCTTCAAAAACGGAACTCCCTTTTGCGCTCTTTCAACAACATTTCGATTCAGAAGGATTTGTGAGTTTGATGAAATATTACTGGATACCAAAATATTTGGATCCATATATTTTGCAGCAAAAAGAACTCTGTTTAAAAGGTTGAGCTTGATCTTTTCGTCCTTCACGTCATTCTTTTCAGAGAAATAGTTTACTGTTGTCCCATCATAATCAATTTCTGCTTCTTTGCCAGAGTCTTTAGGATTTACAATAACAAAATTACTGGTCATTTCACCATAATATATCCTTGGTTCACTGACATTTAGGGATTCCTTATCTACTGAATCCATTTTAAGACCACTTAGTAAAAATTCAACCTGCCCCTGTGCAGTCAGCTTATTTATAGGATTTATTACAACGCCGTAGCCATGTGTATACTTGAAGGTTTTACTTACATAGTTTTGATTTTTCAAATAATCTGTATTTAATTCTCTAGCTGATATAAGTACAGGTATTTCTTTGCCAGTTACGTTGTAATTTAAAATATCTCCGTTTGCAAAGGTATAAAAGTTCGTATTACTTTGAAGCTGCTTATTACTATCTAGTGTAGGTATATAGTCTACTACACGGATATTATCAATTGTGTTTCTGTTACTCTCTATAGTTTGTGGTGTCAAGTCTTTTATTGTATTAAAGTCATATGGTTTTATCTTATCAAGACCATAAGCGGATCTTGTCTCAACCATATTATTCTTCAAATAACTTTCCTCATATTTCAACTCATTAGAATTTACAAATATAGATTGAATAAGCCCTGAGGTTATTGACACTAAAATGAAAATTGCTGGGTATACTGCAATTGCTATAGCAGCTTTCTTTAGCTTTCCTTTCCACATAAAGAAGCTAGAAACTATAACAATGGCTAAAACAATAATCGGAGCTACAGTGTAAAACTTAATCCATATATTAGTATTTACATATCCTGCACCGTTTACATTAGCACTTGAAAATGATGAGAATAATAAAGCTTCTCTCTGGAATTTGTATGAAATAGTTTTTAGTACAAATAAAATGGCAATGTTTATTAGGTTATGTCTTAGTATTGCCTTATCTTTAAGCTCTTTAAGCGAAAAAGCGTTGCTTAAAGCCGTCATTAATACCAATACATAATATATAGCTGAATAAATAACTATAATTAGCCACAGCGACGATATAAAATCAAGCAAAGACATGTAAAATGGCCGTTGAAACATATAGTAGCCAATATCCTGACCGAATTGTGGATCAACCTTGTTAAACTTAATTGTGTCTACAGTGTTTAAAAACAAGAGGGCCTTATTAAAGAAGAACTCTTTGGTGAAAAATGCACCAAGGAGACCGATAATAATAGCTACAGGACCATTAAACAGCTTCCTTGGTTCCAAGTTATTGTTTGCTAAGTACTTCTTCAGATTTTTAATTATAGCAATGTTTGAAATATATACAAACAATGAAATAACTATAAAACTAGCAAAAAAGAATATTACTTTGTAAAGTAGATTTTTAGTAAAAACCGTAGTGTAATTGGCCTGTTGATTCAATTCCTTTAGCTGGATAAGCTCCATGTATATTGAACTTCCAATAAATGCAGCAATAATAGCAATTACTGCTAATACCAGTAAACCTATTTTCCATATCGAGCCTATTTTCCCTACTGAACCTTTTTTTTCTTTTTCCTTGTAATAATCATATATCATTACGCTCTTCCTCCTCATACATTTTGTAGCTTTATAAGCTACGAGAATAATGCATTTACAAATTCAGTTGCAACAAATTTCTGTAAATCATCTATCTGTTCTCCTACACCTATAAGTTTAACAGGTATATCCAGCTCTGACTTTATAGCAACTACTATTCCACCTTTTGCTGTACCGTCTAGCTTTGTAAGTACTATTCCTGTAATCTCTGCAGATTCACTAAATTTCTTTGCCTGCGATATAGCATTCTGACCGGTAGTAGCATCAAGCACCAGTAGTGTTTCTCTGTCAGCACCCGGCAGCTCTCTATCTAATACTCTTGAAATCTTTTTGAGCTCCTCCATGAGATTTTTCTTAGTATGCAATCTTCCAGCCGTGTCACAAATAAGTAAATCAGCCTTTCTTGACTTTGCAGCCTGGGCTGCATCAAATATTACTGCTGCGGGATCAGAACCCTCCTTCTGCATTATTATTTCTACTCCAACTCTATCTGCCCATATCTCCAGCTGGTCTATAGCAGCAGCCCTAAATGTATCTCCTGCTGCAATTAGCACATTTTTGCCCTGATTTTTATAAAGACTTGCAATTTTACCTATTGAGGTTGTCTTTCCGACTCCATTCACACCTATTACAATTATAACAGCTGGCTTGGTATCCAGCTTCATTTCATTGCCACCCTTTTCGAGTATTTCCAACAATTCTTCTTTCAAGAGGCCTTTAACCATCAGAGGATCAATGATTTTTCTGACCCGAACCTTTTCCTTTAAATCTTTAATTATCCTCATAGTTGTTTCTATTCCAAGATCAGCTGTAATTAGAATTTCCTCAAGCTCATCGAATAATTCATCATTAACCTTTCCAAAGGATATAAGCACCTGATCAATCTTTTCTGTTATACTTTTTCTTGTTTTAAGTAGTCCTTCTTTTAGTCTGTCGAAAAATCCCATTCTTGTTCCTCCGAAATTTAGTTGTCTCTTAGCTTGCAATCTCACCCATTTTCATTGATACTACTTTTGAAATACCGTGCTCCTGCATAGTTACTCCATACATAGCATTTGCTGCCTCCATAGTGCCTTTACGATGTGTAACCATAATAAACTGAGTCTTTTGCGAGAATTTTTTTAAGTATTCTCCAAATCTATATACATTTGCATCATCTAGCGCAGCCTCAATTTCATCTAGCACGCAAAATGGAGTTGGCTTGAGCCGCAGTATGGCAAACAGTAATGCAATTGCTGTAAACGCACGCTCTCCACCTGATAGTAGCATCATATTCTGAAGCTTTTTCCCTGGAGGTTGAACCTCAATCTCTATGCCGCTTTCAAGAACATTATCCAAGTCAGAAATAATGAGCGCTGCTCGTCCGCCACCGAATAATTCGCGATACACTATCCCAAAATTCTCATTTATTAGTTTGAACTGATCAACAAATTGCTTCTTCATTATCTGTACCATTTCATATATAATCTTGTGCAGCTTTTCTTTTGCCTGATCCATGTCATTTTTCTGAACAGACATAAACTCAAATCTCTCTTTGGTTTTAATGTAATCGTCAATAGCCGAAACATTTACCGGCCCTAGCATTTTTATTTGAGCCCTATAGTCATTTATAGTCCTCTGGGCTTGTGGTATGCTTTGAATCTCTTTTCTGAACTCTAATGCACTGGTATAAGTTAGCTCATATTCATCCCACATTCTATCCTGAATAGCCTTCATCTCAACTTCTATCTTAGTATTTTTCACATCAATCCTGTTATGTTCTTCTTGAAGCAAATGTATTGTTTTATTCGTAGAATTCAGCTTATCTATAAAATCACAGGACTCCTCCTCAAGAACTCTCTTTTCCTCAACAAGTCTATCTATCTCAAGAGTCTTGCCTGTTTTTTGGCTTTGTAAGCCTTTTATAACATTTTCTAGTCCTTCAATTCCTTGTTTTAACAATACAATCTCATTATTTGATTTATTCTTCTCTCCTTCTTTTCTCGCTAAGCTTTTCAGCATTGATTCCTTATCAGTATTAATTCTCTCCATATGCTCATTGACGCTTTGAAGGCTCTCAACGATAGAGTTTACAGAAATTTTGAAGTCCGTGATATCTTCATGCAGTTCATTTCGTACAGACTGGTCAACTTTAAATTTCTCCTGATGCTCAGCTATTATGGCTTTGGTTTGTGAAATATCCTTCTCAATAGTCTCAAGCTCAACTTCATATTTTTCCTGCTCTTTAATCGTATCCTGCTCTTGTTTTACCGTCTGCGACTTTTCATCACAAAGCATACCTATTTTTGCAACGGTTTTTTTTATGTTATCATCTATCATACTCAAATGATTTTCATCCCTTGTTTTTACAAGCTCATTATCTCTTAATTTCGTATTTTCTTCATTAAACTCAGTTTCTATCTCAGTAAGCATCTTTCTTAATTCATTAGTCTTACCACCAAGTCTAATATCTTCCTTCTTCAATTCTTTAATAGTTTCCTCAAGCTCTATTATTTCTCTGTTCCTACTCAATATACCTGAGCTTTTATGATCATTGCTACCACCCGACATTGATCCACTAGTGCTCAATATATCTCCCTCTAGTGTTACAATTCTGAAGGAATAGCCAAATTTTCTGGAAATAGCGATACCAGCATCGAGGTTTTCAACTACCACAACTCTGCCTAAAAGGTTCATAACGATTCCATTATATTTTGTATCGCAGCTTACAAGGTCTGCGGCTAGACCACAAAATCCTTGATATCCCGCTAATCTGTGAATTGTATTATCATCCAAGCGTTTTCCATTTACTGCTGAAATAGGTAGAAAAGTCGCTCTGCCCATTCGATTTCTTTTCAAAAAGTCTATTGCTTTTTTCGCGTCATCCTCTGAGGATGAAACAATATTTTGTAGTGCACTTCCCAAAGTCATCTCTATAGCAGTTTCATATTTCTTATCTACGTTCAAAAGCTGGGCAACTGTTCCGTGTATGCCACTTCCAAAATCAGTCGATGCTTGGCAGGCATGCATTATTTCTTTTACGCTTCGGCTATAGCCCTCCATGCTTTTCTCCATGTCCACTAGAAGCCTATGTCTTGCTGTTTTTACCTGTATATCTGTCTTTATGTCGCCATGCTGTTTTTCCAAATCCCGAAGAGTGCCTTGTAGCTCATTCTTTTCAGTACTTAGCTCTTCCATCTTTGTTTTTAAATGTTTAATAAGTATAGTGGAATTTCTTACACTTTCTGCTAGATCCTCTTTTTTCATATTATCCTTATCTTTTTCTAGCTTCAGCGTATAAATTTCTGTCCCTATAGAGTTTTGCCTTTTCTTTAAATTTTCAACATAGTTTTTAATATTATTAATTTGAGTTCTCTTATCTGATTGAATGTCCAGCTTGTCCATTATTCCAGACTTCAGCGTTTCTATATGACGTTCGCTTTCGCTCAAGGTAGATATAATAGTGTCTAGCTCTGACTGGTACTTTTCTAGCTTCATTGAGAAATCTGCATGCTGTCCATTTAAGTATTCAATCTTACTATGTCTGCTTTTTTCTTCCTTTGATAATAGCTCAGTACTTATGTATATTTCTGAAATCTCTTGATCAAGGCGTTTTATATTTTGTTCTAGACTGTTTATTTTTTCATTGTTTAGATTTATATCGGCACCGTTCTTCTCAAGATTTGCTTCAATAATATAAAATTTATCTTTTGATGCATTAAGCTTTTCTTCTAGATTTTTAAGCAGCTCGGACTTTTGTTGATTTTCAGCTGTTATACTGCGTAGTCTTCTTTCCTCAGCTTCAATATTATCTTTTATGTCTTTAAACTGTACCTCGTAATCTTTTGTTTTCTCTTTGAACTTATCTATGTTCTCTAGATAGACATTGATCTCTAATTCTTTTAGTCCATCCCTCAAAGACAAGTACTTTTTTGCTGCATTAGACTGCTCTTTTAGCGGCTCTATCTGAGCTTCAAGTTCATTTATAATATCATTTATACGCACAAGGTTCTGCTGCGTTAGGTCGAGCTTCCTTTCAGCTTCTTGCTTCCTAACCTTGTACTTCATAATTCCAGAAGCTTCTTCAAAAATGTGTCTTCTATCTTCAGATTTTGTGCTTAGAATCTCATCTACTCGTCCCTGTCCAATTATAGAATAGCCATCACGGCCTATTCCTGTGTCTAAAAACAGTTCGTTTATATCTTTAAGACGGCATGCTGTCTTGTTAATATAGTATTCGCTCTCACCAGAACGATATACTCTTCTTGTTATTGTAACTTCACTATATGATACAGGTAAATAGTTATCTGTATTATCGATAGTAAGAGACACATCAGCAAAGCCAACAGATTTTCTGTACTCAGTACCAGCAAAAATAACGTCTTCCATCTTACTTCCTCTGAGAGTCTTAGCACTTTGCTCACCTAAAACCCATCTTACAGCATCGCCTATATTGCTTTTACCACTTCCATTTGGCCCAACTACTGCTGTAATGCCAGATGTAAAATCCAATGATATTTTGTCTGCAAATGATTTAAAACCTTGTATTTCAAGCCTTTTAAGATACATTCTACACCCCAATACAATTGTTAAATGCTTATTCTTAAACTTATAAATATTAAGTCATTCCCATTGTAGAAATGACTTGATATTATCAATAATTCTAGCATACTTTGAGAATTATTGGAAGGTTATGAATTTCAATTTATAATAAGTATAACTTACGTAATAATTATTTATTTTATCTTCATAATCTTTCGAACAATATGCACAATAGGTCTATAGAAAACACCTTCCATTTCTTTACTTACTGTCTTGAGTTGACTGCGTATGGCTATATTTTGAGGACAATGGCTTTCACATTTCCCACAGCTCTTGCACTGAGAGGCATAGGAAGGTTTTGAAGCTGTTGCACCAAGATTCAAAAAGTATCGCATTCTTACTTTCCTGTCCTTTGTCAAATACTTTTCATTATAACTAGAAAAACAACCTGGTATATCCACCCCTGCAGGGCAGGGCATGCAGTAGCCACAGGCTGTACATGGAATTTTCGTTCTCTCCAGCATAACTTTTTTTACTTGCTCAAACACAGCAAGTTCCTCTGTAGAAAGTGAATTTGGCATCGCAACACTAGCTATCCTTACGTTGTCTGCAACTTGTACTTCGTCGCTCATACCTGATAGCAAAACGGTGACCTCCGGATGGTTCCAAACCCAGCGTAATGCCCATTCGGCAGGTGATCTATCTTTATCAAAGTCTACAAAAGCTTTTTTAACCTCCACAGGCAAGTTAGTAACCAATTTACCGCCTCTGAGCGGTTCCATAATTATTACAGGAATACCTAAGCTTGCGGCCAAAAGTAGTCCATCTTTTGTTGCTTGATTATGTTCATCCATATAGTTATACTGTATCTGGCAAAAGTCCCACTGATATGCTTTTATAATTGCTTCAAAATCTTTTTTAGCGCCATGAAAGGAAAACCCTATGTTTTTAATAGTACCCTTTGCCCTCAAGCCCTCTAACCATTCCAATACACCAAGCCCAGCAAGCCGGTCAAGCATTGATTTATCAGAAAGCATGTGCAAAAGATAATAGTCAATGTAGTCAGTTTGTAGCCTTGCAAGTTGAGTTGTCATTATTTTTTGCGCATTTTCCAGTTTTCTAACCATAAAGAGCGGAAGTTTTGTAGCAATCTTGACCTTCTCCCGATAGCCACCCGCCAATGCCTGCCCAAGTAGAGCTTCACTCTTTCCTGCATGATAAATATAGGCAGTGTCAAAATAATTAACACCTTTTTTTATTGCTTCATGTATCATCGCTATAGCTCTTGGTTCATCAATTCCTCCAGTTTTTGTAGGAAACCGCATACAACCAAATCCTAAAATAGAAAGCTCCTCACCATTTTTCACATTTACTCTTGTTAGCATAATTCAACCTCTATCTTCCCCTAGTAAAATATTTATAGTTATCACACAACTTTAACTTTTACCATGAATTCATTACCACTAATAGTATCAGATTTATTGAAATCATAGGTTGCAGTTTTGCCCAGATGGTCAAGTGACAGCCACAGATGATATAATGCAATTCCGCTGTCCATATGGTTCATTTTACCATATATAGAATTTTTAATTAGGTTCAGTTTAACACGATTCACAGTAATTTCGTTCAAATCTCCGCTGAAGAACCAAGTCTGAGTATTAGACGCTGATGGGGCAAGGCGTACTGGCTCAAGCAGCTCGTCTGCACCTGTTATAGTAGTGATTTCAGATAGACTTTTTCGTTTAAATTCTGAGGTGCTTGATCTGTGTAACTCTTCTGCCGCATTTCCGAAAGCAAGCATAATAACATACTCCAGGCCATTTTTCTGCGCTGGAACATCTTTGTTAGGTTTTGCCATACCGAGCCAACAGCTACCTATATTGTTTGCCGAAAGAAATAAGTCTACCTGTTGCAGCAGATATCCGGCATTCATCAAATAGCCATCTTTCTTCTCAGAGTATAAACAAATGTAATGAGGTGCTTTGATGGGAAGTAAATTTTTCACATCATTTGTACCAAGATATGCAAACTGGTAGTTGATACTGCCATCAAGTGGCTTCGCATTACCTGCAAATTCCTTTATTTCTGCAAGTCTATCTTGTGGTAGTGATGTCATATCATATTTCCTAATGGATTTCCTTTTGAAAATTGTATTGTAAAGCTCTGAATTCGTTATTGTCATAATATTACCTCCAATTTATTTTAGCTTGTTTTCTAGGTACAGTTCTCAAATAAGTAACATTCGGGTAGCCCATAACCATGCATACCATTACTTCTTGCGATTCACTAAGCCCCAAAAGTTCTTTAATTGTTGAGTTATGCTGTGCTGCTCTCACAAAAAATCCACTATAAAATGCACCTAAGCCTTGTGAAAAAGCCATCAGTTCCATATTTGAAGCCGCTAGAGCAGCATCAACAGGTGAATCAGCAACAACCAAAAGCACAACAGGAGCATTAAAGAACAGTGAATCATTTTTTCCAGACTGCTCTTTATCTGATGAATACATCTGTATCCACCTTTCCATGTAACTTCTCATCACTGCATTTGGTTGTTGTTCGCTTAAAGAAACACGAGCAAGATCACTAAGTCGTTTTAATGCAGAACTCCTAAGTTGCGCAATTTCTTCCTTGACAACAACATAGGAAACATTCTGGCTATTACTGCCAGTCGCTGTAAAGCGCCCAGCTTCTATAATATTTAATATTTTTTCATCCTCTACCTGCTGTTTTTTGAACTGTCTGACAGATCTTCTATACTTGATAAAATTAAGCAGATGTTCTGGATCAATTGTAAAGGTGTCTTTGTCGAACTCCTTCACATCTTTCATATCATATTCATCTAAAGAAATTGAATTTGTTGGACAAACAGCTATACAGTGTCCGCATTTCATACATAATGGATTTTTTACTATTGCCTTTTTGTCAATTATCTCAATATTATTTGGAAAACAATCCTTGGCGCATAGTCCGCAACCAATACACTTTTCTTGGTTTATCCTAATCATGATTAATACTCCCCTTATATCCCAATTCACTGCAATTTAATAAATCACTAATAAAATTATCTACTGCATCATATCGTTGTAATTTATCATAGAAGTCAAAATGAGTTTGTTTCTTTATAACATCTGCTTTTAAGAAAATATAATTGAAAAACCCAGCTATGATAAAGTTCTTTATCCATATAAGGTGTGTTTTACCTGCAAAAAGCTCACTAAGACAGTTGTTAAAAACTTCAACATCACTAAGTAAATGCGGTGGACCATCATTCTCTGCCAAATTATCCAAAATAGCAATTCTACAAATTTCAGGGTTTTCAGCAAAAAAGTCTGTAGCTAGCTTTAAAATAAGAATTAAACGTTCCTTGGCAGATAAATTTTCATAAGACTTGAGCTTTTCAGGCAATCTGTTTTTTGCACAGACCATTACACCTTTTACAACTGTCCTCATCAAATTATCCTTGCTTTGAAAATGGTAATTAACCATTCCATTTCCAACACCTGCTTTTTCTGTAATATCAGCAACAGTAATTTCACTTGGTTTTTTACCTAAGCAAATTAATTCTATAGTCACGTTAATCAGCCTTTGCTTTGCTGTATCCTTTTCCTTCATTTGTTATGCTCCCATCAAGTCTACAATAATTAGAATGTTATACTGTATACCATTCAGTATAGCGTTCTAATTTTCTATTGTCAATCTATGAGTATAATTTGTTCTATAATTATTAAGCAAAGTTTACATAATTTATTTTACATGTAACCTTATACTCATTTTTAGCATAAAATATTCTGTAGGAATTAGTCCGATGCCTACCGCCGTAATATACTGAAAGCAGCGGTACGACCCTGGATACTATTTCTAAGATTCCGTGGGGAAACCGCCCACAGAACCTAACAACTCTGTTTGTCCGATGCCTACCGCCGCTAAGATACCGAAATCGGCGGTACAGCCCTGGATAACGATTTCTAAGATTCCGTGGGGAAAGCGTCCACAGAACCTAAGAACTCTGTTTATATTATATTAGAGGAGGTTGGTACTATGCAAAACAATAAGCCCTATAAGCAAATGATGAATATGCCTATGCAAAGTTCGCCGATGATGAGTATGCCTATGCAAAATCAGCCAATGATGAATATGCAGATGCAGTGTTCGCCAATGATGAATATGCCAATGCAATATGCGCCAATGATGAATATGCCACAAGAGCAATTAGAATCAATGTATCCTAGATGTTACTATATTATAAACCCTGAAGTTGAACTTCAATGTGATATGATGTGCTCTAAATATGGGACAATGCACACTCCATCTCGCCAGCAAATGGATAACATGGTGGATGAAATCGACAATAAAGTAGGCTCTGATGTAGATGCAGAATATCAAGCTGCTGATAACAACGAGGATAGACAGTTTGAAGGATTTGGTGGTGGAGGCTTTGGTGGTGGACATCACGGCGAGGGCGGAAGAAGACCTTTTAGAAGAGACTTAATTTCTATCTTGTTCTTAAGAGAATTACTACGAAGAAGGCGTCCTAATCAATATTGATGTTTGTTTAGATACTTGATAAATCATGAGAATACTTTTCAATTGATTTATCATCTATCTTGTTTAATTCTTTTAGTCATTCTAAACCGTTTATTTAGGAGGCGTTTTTAAAATGCAATATAACATGATTCCAACTGGACAACATCAATTACCTCCATTACCATATCCATACAATGCATTGGAACCCGTAATTGGTCAAACAACCTTAAAAATACATCATGATAAACATCATAAATCTTATGTAGATGGTTTGAATAAGGCTGAAGTCAATTTAGTCGAAGCTCGACAAAAAAATAATTTTGAATATATAAAATACTGGGAGAAAGAACTTGCCTTCAATGGTTCAGGGCATATTTTGCATAGTATCTATTGGACAATTATGGCTCCACTGGGTATGGGCGGACAGCCTGGACCTCAAACAATCAATCAAATAAATAATTATTTTGGTAATTTTAACTCCTTCAAAGAACAATTCAAAAGTGCAACTGAAAAAGTTGAGGGCTCTGGTTGGGGAATTCTAACATGGCAGCCCACATGGAGGAGGCTAGAGGTCTTACAGGCAGAAAAACATCAAAATTTAACGCAGTGGAGTGGAATTCCAATTCTAGTCTGTGATGTGTGGGAACATGCCTATTACCTTGATTACCAGAATGAGCGCAGAAAATATATAGATACCTGGTGGAATTTAATAAACTGGTATGAGGTTGAAAGAAGACTGGTTCTTTCCATAAATGGTAATGTGCCACTTATGCTATAACACATAAACAGAGTTCTTGGATTCAGGTGGAGTTTTTACTCCCTCTAAATCTTAGAAATCGTTATCCAGGGTCATACCGCCGCTTATTTCCCACTTGTAGAAGTGGGAAATAAGCGGCGGTAGACATCGGATAAATTAAATTGACTGAAATTCTAAAAAGCTCGCCATAAATGGCGAGCTTTTTAGATAAAATTATAAATTTAGCGAGGTTGTACATAGAATTTGATAGCTGTTCTTTCTTCTCCATCAATAATAACCTCTGCAAAAGCAGGAATTGCAATAAGATCAATTCCATTAGGAGCAACAAAACCTCGAGTAATTGCAATTGCTTTAACTGCTTGATTTACTGCTCCAGCACCAATTGCTTGGAGTTCTGCATGATTATTATCGCGTAGAACAGCAGCTAGTGCTCCAGCAACAGATTTGGGCTGCGAAGTAGCTGAGACTTTTAGTACTTCCATAAATACATCCTCCTAAAAATGCTTTAATAATAAAATAAATTGGGAAAAAAATATTATTTATATGTTTAAAATAAGTATTCTATATATTACTTCAAATTCCTTCTTTTTACAATTTATTTTTTAAAAGGGTGATTTATTTGTTGACTATGCCTTCAAAATGTTGAATAACAGAATATTATCATTTATTTTTACAGTGATATCTTTAAAATTAAAAGCTCTCTTTAATTCAAATATATTAATCCTTTTTTGACCAATGATATTTGAAATATCCTGTGGTTTACATTCAATAATAATATCAGTCAAATCGCTAAGATTGTTTAATTTTATATATTGAATCATTTTATTTAGAAGAAGTTTTGACTGAACCAACTGTCTAAACGCAGGGTGAAATGGTCCCGCCTCCACTTCCCCAGTTTCACTTATGCTATCAGTAGGCTGTAACCCAATTCGAATAACATTAATATTGTTATCTTCATATATCGCTAACAGTTCAGCACATATATCGACAGCTTCCTCAATAGTCAGAGGTTGATACCTACCATCTAAATACATTTTCTGGAGATACGTGTTTTTAATTACAAGCGTTGGGTAAATTCTCACCATATCTGGCGCCATTTTGACTACTCTTTGAGCCGTAATAATTGCTTTTTCTTTTGAATCCTTAGGCAATCCAATCATTGTTTGAATTCCAAGTGAAAGACCCTTATCTTTAATCATTTGCGCCGCTTGTGTAACTACTTCAATGCTATGTCCCCTGTTACTGCATCTTAACACCTCATCATCCAAGCTTTGGGCTCCAAGTTCTATAGTTTTAACTCCATACTTAATAAGTAAATCAAGTATTTCTGTAGTGATATAATCAGGCCTTGTAGAAAGCCGCATTTGCATTACTTTCCCTGTTTTAACATAGCTGTATCCAATTTTAAGATACCATTCTTGCTCTTTCGCAGGTATTCCTGTAAAGCTACCTCCATAAAATCCTATTTCAACAAAGGCATCTCCACATGTTTTTAAATGATCCTCTATGGTTTTTCGGATCTCCGCCTCGTTGGCCTCATTCAACTGACCACTGATTATTTTTTGATTGCAATATATGCAATCAAAAGGGCAGCCTTTGTGAGGTACAAATATAGGAATAACTATATGTTTTTTAATTATTTAACACTCCCTTGAAATTATATTTGATACTGAGATAGTATAAAAATATCATGACTATGCTATTAAACTAATTACGTTTTGACTACTAACTTCTCCAGTGTGTCTTTCGCTGCATTTTGCTCGGACTCTTTTTTAGAACGACCGATGCCTTGTCCCGTAATAATGTCATTTATTCGTACCTCTGTAACAAAGGATTTATTATGGTCCGGTCCGCTTTCATCTATGACATTATATGAAATATTCTGTTCTCCATTTTTTTGAACTATTTCCTGCAGCTGTGTTTTGAAATCATAAAACAGTTTGCCTTCTACACAACTTTTTATAATATTCTCCATATATTTAAGAATAAATCCTTTAGCGGTATCAAATCCACCATCTAAGTAAATTGCAGCTATTAAAGATTCAAAAGCATCTGACAATATAGAAGTTTTATTTCTGCCACCAGAAAGTTCTTCCCCTTTACCAAGCATTAAAAAATTACCTAACCCAATATCAATAGCACATTTAGAAAGAGAATTTTCACAAACAATCTTTGCTCTAGTTACCGTCAACTCACCTTCTGGAAGCTCAGGATACATTTTGTACAAATATTCACTAATCACTAGACTCAAAACTGAATCTCCAAGGAATTCTATTCTTTCATTATATTTTATGTTTTTGGTTTTCCTCTCATTTGCATATGAGCTGTGAGTTATTGCTGTTAAAATAACTTCTTTATCATTAAAATTATATTTAATTTTATTTTCAAGCTTAGATATACTAATAATACTTTGACTACTATTTTTCATTATTTCCCTCCAAATAAGTTCTGAAAACATATGGTACCCAGCTCTTTTACCAGTTACGCATATATATAAAATAAAAGGTGGGGTTAAAACCCACCTTTTATTTTATACTTTTAAATCCATATCATCAATAGAATAATTGTTATTCAAATTTCTTTAAACAAATTGTTGCATTATGTCCACCAAATCCAAGTGCATTTGATAGAGCATATTTGATATCTGCTTTTCTACCTACATTTGGTACACAATCAATATCACATTCAGGATCCTGATTTTTAACATTAATTGTAGGCGGTAAAAAACCTTCTTTAAGCGCCATTGCTGTAGCAATAGCCTCTATGGCACCTGCAGCACCTAAAAGATGACCTGTCATTGATTTAGTTGAGCTCATTGCTACTTTTTTAGCCTGCTCGCCAAATACTCTTTTAACAACTTTAACCTCTGTAGGGTCATTTAATGGTGTTGAAGTTCCATGTGCATTGATATAGCCAACATCTTCAGGCTTGATTCCCGCATCGTCAATAGCCATTTGCATGCTTCTTACTCCGCCATCTCCATCAGGATGTGGTGCTGTAATATGATATGCATCACAAGAACATCCATATCCAACTACTTCTGCCAAGATATTTGCTCCTCTGCTGATAGCCTGCTCCAGTTCTTCTAATATAAGAATGCCGGCGCCTTCTCCTGATACGAAGCCATCTCTATCTTTATCAAAAGGTCTTGAAGCTGTATTGGGGTCTGGGTTTTTACTCATGGCACCCATTGAACAAAAGCCTGCGAAGCTCATCATCGTGATACATGCCTCAGCGCCACCAGTTATCATGACATCAGCATCTCCACGCTGAATTACCTTAAATGCATCACCTATTGCATTGTTTGATGTAGCACAAGCTGTTACAACACACTCATTGAAGCCCTTAAAACCATATTGGATAGCTATTCGTCCTGACGCCATGTTTGATATCATCATAGGAATAAAAAATGGACTTACTCTCCCTGGCCCTTTATTTAATAGAATGGTGTGCTGCTCCTCAAAGGTCTCTAGGCCGCCTACACCAGAACCTACTATTACACCACATTTATCTAGATTAAGAGCCTCTAGATCCAATTTTGAATTCTCAACAGCCATTTTAGTTGCCGCCATAGCAAACTGGCTAAATCTATCCATTCTTCTTGCTTCTTTTTTATCCATATACTCAGTAGGATCAAAATCTTTTATCTCAGCAGCTACTTTAGTTGACATATTTGACACATCAATCCTTGTTACTTCACTTATACCATTTTTGCCTTCTTTTATTGCTTCCCAGAATTTATCCACTCCAAAACCCAGAGAAGAAACAACACCAGCTCCTGTTATTACTACACGTCTTTTCATACTATAAACCTCCACTAAGGTAATTTTTTTTATTAATATTTAAAAAATAGAATAAAGCTCTATATTAAAACATCCTTTTCGGACATTATGAACTTTGAACATGTCACGCTTTTGTTTTAAAAAAAAGTCCCTGTGAAGGGACTTTTTTTTAAGTATTATTTTTGATGTATCCAACAGCATCAGCAACGGTAGTTATTTTCTCTGCTTCATTGTCAGGAATCTCAAGACTGAACTCCTCTTCTAAAGCCATTATAAGCTCAACTATATCAAGAGAGTCTGCACCTAGATCATCTATGAAAGAAGATTCCATAGCTATATCGTCTTCTTCAACGCCTAACTGCTCAACAATTAATTTTTTTACTTTTTCGAAAACCATATATTCACCTCCTTCCAAAGGATAGTTATCAAAAATTGCACACATTTACATTCTATAATATGCAGACTAATATTATTACATAACTAATCCACCGTCAATATCTATTACTTGACCTGTGACGTAACCAGCTTCATCAGAAGCAAGAAAAGCAACAACATTTGCAACATCTTCAGGTGTCCCGAACCTTCCGAGTGCAATTTTATCTAAATACTTTTTCTTCAAATCATCTGGCAATATTTCCGTCATTTTACTTTCTATCAAGCCCGGTGTAACAGCATTGCATGTAATTCCTCTCGGTGCAAATTCCTTTGCAGTGGTTTTTGTTAATCCAATCAGACCACCTTTTGATGCAGAATAATTTGCCTGTCCTGCGTTTCCATATGCACCTGCAACAGATGAGATATTTACTATTCTACCATATCTCTTTTTAAGCATAAGCTTAGCAGCGGCTTTGGTACATAAGAATGAGCCCTTTAAATTAATGTCTAGAACAATGTCCCAATCGTCCTCCGACATCAACGCCATAGGTTTATCCCTTGTTATTCCTGCATTATTTATAAGGATATCAATGCCACCAAAGGTATCTACTGCTGTTTTCATCATTGCTTTAACATCTTCTGCTTTTCGTACATCCCCAATGGATGTAGCAACCTTTATTCCCATAGCTTCCAATTCTTTTGCTGTTTCAAGAACTGCCTCTGAGGTTGCAGTGAGAACAATATTGGCTCCTAACTTACCAAGCTTTTCTGCTATTGCCTTGCCGATTCCCCTTGAAGAGCCTGTTATTATTGCAGTTCTTCCTTCAAATTGCATACGGGTTACACCTCCAAATCAGACTAATGTTTAATTTTATGTAAACTTAATAATTCTAAACACCAAATTCTTATTAGACCAATTCCTCTAATGTTTTATTTAAGCTTTCCAAATTCTCTACATTTAACACCTTTACGTCCTTATTTATCTTCTTTATAAATCCACTTAGAACTTTACCAGGACCAATTTCTACAAATGTGTCAACACCTTGTTCCAGCATAGTTCTTATACAATTTTCCCAAAGTACAGATGTACTAACCTGCTTTACTAATAAATCTTTAACAACGCTCTTGTCAGTAATGCACTGCGCTGTAACATTAGTAACCACTGGAATTTTTATATCGTTTAAAGTAATGTTTTCAAGCTCGCTAGAAAGCTTTTGTCCAGCGGGCACAAGCAAGCTGCAGTGAAATGGTGCACTAACTGGCAATAGCATTGCTCGCTTGGCACCTTTCTCCTTGCATAACTCAATAGTCTTCTCAACTGCTGCCACTTCACCAGCAACTGCTAACTGCCCAGGGCAGTTAAAGTTAGCCGGCTCGACAACACCAACTTGCGAAGCCTCTTTGCAGCATTCAACAACATCATTATTTTCAAGTCCCAGTATTACAGCCATAGCACCTACACCAATTGGTACTGCCTCCTGCATATACTTTCCTCTTTTTTTCACAAGTACAACAGCATCCTTAAAGCTAATAGTATTAGCCACAACATGAGCAGCGTATTCACCTAGGCTGAGGCCAGCAACATAGTCTGGCTTAATCCCCTTCTCAAGGAGTGGTTGCAAACAAGCAATACTAGTAGTTAAGATTGTTGGCTGTGTATTTTCAGTAATCTTTAAAGTTTCATCATCACCATTAAAAATCATCTCTTTTATGTCAAAACCTAAAACCTCTGTAGCTGCATCAAAAACATCACTTGCACTCTTATACTCAGTAGCAATTTCCTTACCCATACCCACATACTGAGCCCCTTGACCAGGAAAAATAAATGCCAATTTCCCCATGCAAACCTCCGTTTATAAAATTATTCATAGAAATTATAGAATCCAAATAAATTATTTAAACCATTTTAGAACTATGGATCCCCATGTTAATCCGCCACCAAAACCTACTAAAACAAAGTTGTCACCTTTTTTTAGTTTGCCTTCTTTATTTGCTTCGTCTAAAGCAACCGGTATTGATGCAGAAGAAATATTTCCGTATTTGTGAATAATATAATGTAATTTGTCATCTGATATACCCAGCTTTTTAATTGCACCATCTATAATTCTGGTATTTGCTTGGTGCGGGAAGATAAAATTTATATTCTCAACAGTCATATTCAATTCACCCAATACACGAATAGTCGCTGAAGACATAGTTTTAATAGCAAACTTGAAAACCTCAGTACCATCCATCCACAATGAATTAAACTTTCCATTCTGCCTTTTTTCCTTCTCAGCATCTGTGATATATAAGTTTGGAAGGGTGATATTCATTCCTGCAGTGCCATCTGAGCCTAGAAGTGAGTTAAGAATCCCATAGCCCTCATCTACTTCGCCTAATATAACAGCGCCAGCTCCATCCCCAAATAGCACACATGTGTTTCTATCCTTCCAATCAGTTACCTTAGATAAACCTTCACAACCTATTACCATAGCATGCTTATACATACCGCTTGAAATAAACTTCTCAGCAACAACCATAGCATAAATAAATCCTGTACAAGCAGCGTTAATATCAAAGGCAGTAGCATTTTTTGCACCAATTGCCCCTTGAACAATACATGCAGAGGAAGGAGTCATATAGTCTGGTGTTACAGTTGCAAATAATATTAAATCAATATCCTCAGCTTGTAATTTTGCATCCTCTAAAGCCCTTTTAGCTGCTTCAATTCCCATTGTATAGGATGGCAAATCCTCACTTAAAATTCTTCTTTCCGAAATCCCTGTTCTCTTTAAAATCCACTCATTTGAGGTGTCAACAATTTTTTCCAAATCTTCATTTGTAAGCACTCTTTCAGGTAAATAACTGCCTGTTCCAACTATGCCAACATTTTTAGTCGATATCGTCATTTGCGGGCTTCACCTCCGTTTCCTTAAATTGATTTTTAATCTCATTCACAATACCATTTTGAATTAATGGCAATGCTCTTTTCAAAATTGTACTTCTGATTGTTTTTGCTTTTGAAGATCCATGACTCTTAATAACAAGTTCTTTTATTCCTAGTACTGGCGCACCTGAGAGCTCATCAGGATCAAATTTTTTCTTAAAATCCTTAAAAGCTGAATTCAGTATAAGATAACAAATTTTAGTAAGAATATTTTTTAAAAATATTTTCTTCAGCTCTTTCAAAAACAAAGAACCTACTCCTTCATAAAGCTTGAGTGAAACATTACCAACATATCCATCACAAACAGCAACGTCGACATCGCCGCGTGTAATGTCATTTCCTTCTATATTACCAACAAAATTGACAGGAGCTGTAGACAGAAGTTCAAAGGCTTGCTTTATAGTATCATTTCCCTTTGCATACTCTGAACCAACATTCAACAAACCAATTTTGGGGCTTTCAAGTTTGTAAAGCAACTTCATATAAATAGAACCCATCATCGCAAACTGCAAATAATTAATAGGCCTACAAACTGTATTCATACCAGCATCAATGATTAAAGTCATACCCTTCATTGATGGAACCAAAGCTGAAATTGATGGCCTATCTATTCCTTTTATACGTCCTACTAACAGTAAAGCACCTGTCATGAGTGCACCTGTATTTCCCGCGGAAATAAATGCATCTCCTTTTTTCCCTTTTAAAAGTTTCAACCCAACAACCATTGAAGAATCTTTTTTTGCCCTAATAGCTTTTGTAGGAGTATCTTTTCCTTCTATAACCTCAGTTGCATTTACTATAACTATTCTATCCTTGTTAAACTCATTTTTATCCAAAACCTTCTGAATAACATCAGTCTTTCCAACAAGAGTAATATTAAAACCGTCCTGCATTTTTATCGCTTCTATACACCCATCTATAATTGCATCAGGTGCATTATCTCCACCCATAGCATCAACAATAATATTTATCATTTAAGCTCACACTCCAAATACCATCACATTTTATTCTTTACGATATATCATCTTTCCCTTTAACAATGCTTTTATCTATTGCTACCAAAATAAATTTACCTCTGAAAACCTCAATGCTTTTTTCATATATTTTAACCCATACAATGAATCTGTTTCCCTTAGATGCTCTTACTTCTGCCTTTGCAACAATTTTTGCACCTGAGTAAACAGGAATCTTATATTTTATATTTGCGACACCTACAAGTGCTACTTGTGCATCTATTACTGCAATTGCAAGAGTTTCAGCAAGTGAATAGATATAATGTCCCCTCACAATATGAGTTTTCTCAAACGACATTGAATTATTTGTTTCCATCAAAGATATTGCACTCTGCCCCAGTTGCAAATCTATGAGTTCACCAATAAATTCCTTACCCTCTATAGATTTCAATTTTTCCTGATTGGTTTCGGCAACGTTTTTTATTCGCTCTCTAAGTTCAGGAATTCCTAATTCAAGTCTATCCAATCTTATTGTTGGTACGCTTACTTTAAAATAATCAGCCAATTCTTCATCTGTTAAAAACGGATCATGCTTGATCTTTTCAAGCAGAACATTCTGTCTTTGTTGTTTTAGTGATGACGATCTGCCCACTAACACACACCCCTTATTAATATAATTATTACCAGATACTAATTGCTGATAACAAAATTATATATTAACTTTATTATTATTGCAACAATTTTATGATAATATTATTAAATTAAAATTTCTTGTTTAACAGTTCTATTTTGAATACACGCTCCAACACCTCTAAATACAGGTCAATAGCACTGTTCATATTTTAAGAATGCAAGTGATATTCCCATTAAATTAAATTATGACCTGAGCATAAAACAGAGTTCTTAGGTTCTGTGGTCGCATATTCCCACTGAACCTTAGAACTCGCTATCTAGGATTGTAACGTAGATTATGTATTATAGCATAGGCGATTTTAAAGCATTCTTCCTGCTTTTTTATGTCAATTGGCATGATTTCCAGCTTTATTGCCGGTGAGTTTGATTTGAAATCATAATTTTCAGAGGTACAGAACCAATCTACATTGAATTCAGTCAAATGTTCTTTAAAGCTTATCTATTGATTATATCGAGTGAACAAACCTAAGGCAAATAAACATTTAAGTTTATTTGCCTTAGGTATAACAGATTCTATACACATTTTAAGAAAGTATTATTTAACAGTTATTCTCCTCTAATTTCTCTGGCTGTTTCTATCATTGTCGTATATCCTGCAATTGGCACATAATTAGGAATTGAGTTGCCGGAACCTAGAGCAAACCCTCCATGTCCAACAGAATAACCTATTACTTCCTTAACAATATCCCGAATCTCATTTTCACTTTTCCTGCATAAGTGATCAGTGTCTATTCCTCCGAAATTACCGATTCGGTCACCATACTTATTTACCCACTCAGGAAAAGGGGCTATCTGGTCTTCATTTGAGTGTTTGGCATCAATCTTTGCCACATTAATCAGATCTTCCATAGTGTTTATCGAAATAGAATGCTCATATAGAGGCATTCTATTTGGTTGGATATTTTTTGCTGCTTTTACTATATTAGTATAATCAGGTAGAAACTCTCTCATAAAATCCTCCAGTGTATAATTATTGTTATTATACTTATATGATAGACAACTAGAGGGTCTTATGTATACATCAGTTTATGCTCATTTCTTTGCAGTTTTTGTCTTTTTGATTTCTCTGAGAAGGTAACCACTTACTCTTTTAACCTTGAGGATAACCGTAGGAAAAGAATGTGAAACAACAGGAAAGTTCAAAACCGATTTCAAGAGGTATTTGTAATATCTTCACATATTAACTTACTGACATTGAGAGTTCGCCCATGCTGGGCGCACCAAAATAAATAACCGTAAACTATAGTTTACGGTTATTTTTAAAGCATACAATATTAATTTAAATATCCTCAGGCTTTATAACTTTAATATTCTTTACGAAGAAATCAACACCTGAATAAATTGTTACAACAACAGCTATAAACATAAAGTAGACATCAATCTTAATATCTGTAAATAGTGAGAATGGAAAATTATTAAGTAAAGATACCGCTACAGCCACGGTCTGGCATACCATCTTTATCTTTCCAGACTTATTTGCTGCAACAACATGTCCTTCTCCTGCTGCAACTAATCGCATGCCTGTAACAAGAAGCTCTCTAGAAATAATTATCATTGCAGCCCATCCAGTCACTACATCTCTCTGAACAAGTGCTATTAATGCTGCTGTAATCAATAATTTATCAGCAATGGGATCAAGAAATTTTCCAAAAGCTGTAATCATCTTACGCTTTCGGGCAATATAACCGTCCACTCCATCAGTACTTGCAGCTATAATAAAGATGACAGCTGCTACATAATTTCCATTTCCATTAATAAATCTATTTATCCCCAACATTTCATCCCTAAAGAATGCTAGTAATGCAAAATTTACAGTAGCATCAGGAATTGGAATAACAAAAATCATAAACAACGGCACTAACATTATTCTCGAAATAGTTATTTTATTTGGTAAGTTCATTTATGACCTCTCCTATCAAATCATAATCTTCAGCATTTAATATTTTAACATCTACAAAACACCCCAATGTAAGCGGTTCAGGACTAGTAAAATAAACTAAGCCATCAATTTCCGGAGCTTCTGCATAAGTTCGTCCATAATAGAATATACCATCATCGGCAATCCCGTCAACAATAGCTTTGTAAACTCTTCCAATTCTCTTTGAGTTTATCTCGGCGCTAATAGCATTTTGTAGCTCCAATACCATTTCCTGCCGCGTTTCCTTAATACTTTTCTTTATTTGATTTTTCATTTTTGCTGCCGGTGTTCCATCTTCTTTCGAATAAGTAAAAACACCAAGTCTATCAAATTTAAATTCTCTAACAAAACTTAGCAATTTTTCAAAATCCTCATCAGTTTCATCGGGAAATCCTACAATTAGAGTGGTTCTAATAACTATATCTTTAACATTTTCCCTAAGTTTATTTAGTGCTGCACGAATATCGGAAATATTTCCTCGTCTGCCCATTAGCTTTAAAATTCTATCAGACGAATGCTGTATAGGAATATCCAAGTACTTACACACTTTGGAATTAGATGCTATTTCAGCTATTAATTCATCATCAATTTCCTCTGGGTAGCAGTATAGCAATCTTATCCACTCAATTCCAGAAATCTTTGAAATCTTTTGTATAAGCTCTGGCAACATTTTTTTGCCATATAAATCTATGCCATACCTCGTAGTATCTTGAGCAACTAATATAATTTCCTTTGCACCTTTTTCAGCTAAAAGCTCAGTTTCTTTTATCAAGGACTCCATTTTTCTGCTTCTATAGTTACCTCTTAAATATGGAATAATGCAGTAGGTGCAGCGATTATCGCAGCCTTCAGATATTTTAAGAAATACTGAGTGCTTGCTAGTGGATATGATACGTTCCCCGTCAAGAAAATCTATCTCATCAAGCTTTCCGTAAGAAACAGTTTTTTCACCTTTATAAGCTCGATTTATTACTTCTGCAATCTCTTTATAGTTCCCAGTACCAAGAACAGCATCAACCTCTGGTATTTGCTCAAGTATTTTCTCTCTGTATCTTTCTGCCATACAGCCTGTAACAATCAGTACTTCACATTTGCGCTTCTTTTCCTCGGTCATTTCTAAAATAGTATTTATAGACTCTTGCTTTGCAGATTCAATAAATCCGCAGGTATTTACAATAAGAATGTCTGCATCTTCTTTGTTATTTACAATTTCATAATTCGCATTTGATAGCAAACCAAGCATTACTTCACTATCTATTAAATTTTTAGGGCATCCTAAGGATACAACGCCAATTTTTTTATTCACTAATTACACTCCTAAAGTCTGTTTTTAATGTTATTTCAGCATTAAAAATTGTTTATTAAGTTTTGCCTTACTATCAACAGAGTTCTTTGGTTCTGAGAGCGTTTTGTTCCCACGCAAACAAAACGCTCAGATATATTAATAAGATTAAGATAAAACTCTAATGAAAATTATTTAATAATATTGAGCACTTGTCAATGTCTTAAGAGAATAATTTGCAAATTATTTATTTTTTGATGTATTATGTTGAGAATAATCTAATCTTCTGGAAGAAATTTGCTAATTGCTTTTGATGTTTGTTGGTAGTTAAACCCTCTATTCATTAAAAACGACCGCATCTTGTTTATCACTTTCTCATCATAAGAGGTCTGTCTCGAATATTTCTTTTTTAACAATTCAAAAGCTATATTATCCTCATCAAGGTCAATTTCTTCAAATGCTCTGAAAATAATGTCATCGGGTATACCTTTATGGCTCAGTTCCATTGATAACAACTTTACTGATTTCGGTTGTAGCTTTATTTTTTCAGATATGTACTTAACAGTATATTTGTAATCATTTAAGTATTCAATTTCGATTAGGTTCTCAATTACTTTGTTAATGGTATTTTCCTCATATCCAAGCTCAGAAAGCTTTTGGTTTATCTCATGTGAAGTCCTCAGCTTTAAAGCGAAATAACGAACAGCGGCACTTTTCGCAGCGCCATACACCTCACAAGTCAGAATATACTCCAAAGTCTCTGCAGAAATAGTGTTGCCTTCATCAAGGTTCAGAATAGAAATACGTTTCAGGGGTAAGCAAAAAGAGGTACTATCATCTAGATGCACTTGAGCCATTGAGACAATATTTTTGTTTATTTCTATTGATGTAATAATCATAATACACTCCAAATTATTGTAAAGTTTTGTTAACAGCTTAGCTGTCTATCTTTCCGTATTTTTTGTCCCCCTTTTTTGGGGGGAAACAGATATTAATAGCATTTAATTCTCCACCAATAAGAATTATTGATGTGCTAATGTTTAGCCAAATTATTAAAGCAATAATTCCACCTAAACTTCCATAAACTTTTTCAAAATTTGCAAAATTATTTACATAAAAAGAAAATAGTAAGGAAGTAGTAATCCAACCAACTGTGGTAAAAATTGTACCTATTAAAATACCTTTGTACTTTAACTTTATATTTGGTAAATACTTATATAGCAAAGAAAATGTAATAAACATCACGGTAAGAGGGATAATATATCTAAAGTATGACCAAAAAGTACTAAATAAAGGACTTTCTCCTATTAATTCATGGACATACATCCCAAAAGTATTTCCGAATACTATCAAAATAAGAGCGAGTATTAACATTAATGTTACTCCAACTATGGAAGCAAGAGCTATAGCATTGAGTTTAATAAAACTGCGATTCTCCTCTACATGATAAGCTTTATTGAGCCCATTTATTATAGCTGATATTCCTCTAGAATATGACCATAGTGTTCCTATAATACCTATAAATAAAAGAGTTTTACTTTTAGATTGTAAGGTCTCCATTACTACATTCTCTACTAAAATCCCCGTATCATTAGGAATAATCGTTTTAAAATTCATAATTAGCATTTCGCTTGAAAGCGGTGTAAAACTTAGTAAGTTAATTAAGAAAATCAAAAAAGGAAAAAAGGATAATATCATGTAATATGTGATTTGCACACTCGACGTGGGTATATCATCTTCTTTGTATCTAAAAAAAAGTTGTTTAACATATCTAAATAAAATACGATCTTTTACCTTCTCATGCATAATCTTATCTTCCAATTCTAAAATCCACTTAATTTAGTGTGCAAATATCAGGGTGTCTTTATCCAAACTTCAAGCCTAATTCACTTGTCACATCCCTATACAAAAATCTATTATGGTTTGTTATATATGTTATCCATAATAGATAGTAAATAACAAGAACTTTAGAAAAATTTTTGTTATTTACTGAAAAGTAAAGCTTTCTGCAATGTTCTATAAAATTATTTTAGGTTAAATAAAGGCATACCAACAATATCAATAGTTTCGCTTAGTGTAAATATACTAAGCTATGAATTTGTCGATATGCCCGTGATATATGTATTGCTCAAAATAGTTATATGTATTTTGTCTGCTGAAGTTGTTTCAGCAAGGCTAATCTTCTATTCAATTTCCTCAACTTCAACATCTTCTGTAGGCTCAGGCGGAACTACTTTAGGAATAATATTGTTCCTAACCAATTTTTCTATTTCTGTGCAGAGAACTGGATTCTCTTTTAGATATTGTTTTGAATTTTCTCTTCCTTGTCCAATACGCTGACCATTATATGAGAACCATGCACCGCTCTTATTGACAATCTCCATATTAACTGCAATATCAAGAATACCACCTTCTCTTGATATACCTTCACCATAAACAATGTCAAACTCAGCTTCTTTAAATGGAGGGGCAATCTTATTCTTAACAACCTTGACTCTAGTCCTATTACCTACTATCTCATTTCCCTGCTTGAGTGACTCTATTCTTCTAACATCAAGACGAACAGATGAGTAGAATTTTAAAGCTCTACCTCCTGGTGTAACCTCAGGACTTCCAAACATAACACCAACCTTTTCACGAAGTTGGTTTATAAATATCGTAGTAGTTCTGGACTTGCTTATAATACCTGCTAGTTTACGGAGCGCCTGAGACATAAGCCTAGCCTGTAAGCCTATATGAGAATCTCCCATCTCTCCATCTATTTCAGCTTTTGGTACGAGTGCTGCAACAGAGTCTATAACAATAATGTCAATGGCACCACTTCTTACAAGAGCTTCTGCAATTTCCAAAGCTTGCTCACCAGTATCAGGCTGTGAAACTATCAAATTATCTATATCAACTCCAAGCTTTTTGGCATACTTAGGGTCAAGAGCATGCTCAGCATCAATAAATGCAGCCTCGCCACCAGCCTTCTGAGCCTCTGCTATCATATGAAGTGCAACTGTTGTCTTACCTGAAGATTCAGGCCCGAAAATCTCAACTATTCTTCCTCTAGGTACTCCACCAATTCCGAGTGCTATATCAAGGCTCAATGAACCAGTAGGAATAAACTCAACATTCATATGTGCATTCTCGCCCAACTTCATAACTGCACCTTTACCGAATTGTTTTTCAATCTGTGCAAGAGCCATTTCTAATGCTTTTTTCTTTTCTAACATGGGTATCCTCCTCGCAATTAACGAACGTCTGTTCTGTTTAATTATATAGTGTTTTTAATTTATAGTCAACTGATAAATTAAATATTTTAAATCAAAATTTTTTAAGACTTTTTCAATATTTTATTTAGTTTACCAAAGAACTTATTTTTAAAGGCCACTGCTTCATTTACTTTAAGTAGCATAGTAAAGCCAAAGTAAATCAGTGCACCACTAACGATTTCTATTCCTAAAGCAAATATTTCTAACAACTTTGTGTGCATGGAAAAAGTCTGAGTGAAATTGATAGGTATAATTTTATTTGTTAAGAAAAGCACAATGCCCATTATAGCAGCGGCACCTAAAAGCTTTCCAGCGTAGTTCATTAGTTTTCTCCACTGCATACCATTCATCTTCTTTGACATAATATACATCATGATAACCATATTAACTATACTTTGTATTGAATAAGCTAAGGACATACCGGCTGGTCCTAAATCGGTTGTATATAAGAATATAGTACAAAACACTAAATTCAAGGCAATTGAGAAAGTACCAACATAAAGAGGCGTTTTTGTATCATTGTTTGCATAAAAAGCTCTATTAAGTAAGGCTAACATTGATTGTGCTATCATTGCTGCAGCAAATAGCATCAAAATGGACCCTGCTGTAACTATCCTTTCTTTGTCAATATTAAGTGACCATTTATATACCACACTAATAACCGGCTCAGCAAGTACAATAAAAGCAACTGCTGAAGGTATTATTAAATAAAGAATTGTTTTAAATGCCCTATTCAATATGTCCTTGAACTCCTCCACCTGTTTAAGCGCAAGCTTTTCAGATAAAGTTGGGAGAAGTGCCGTTCCTAGACCCATTGCAAAAATGCCATATGGCAGTTGCCAAATATCATTTGCGTTATAGTATGCAGTTATACTTCCTTCATGTTTAAATAGTGATATAAAATTTAGAGAAATCAATATATTTATCTGAACAATCGCTGATGCAGCTAGCGAAGGGATTGCAAGTTTAAACAATCTTCTAAAGCCAGAATCCTGCCATAATATTTTTGGCTTGTAAAAATTGAAATTAGGAAGAGCGAAAGAGACCTGAATTATAAAATACATAATTGCACTTGCAAGTACTCCATAAGCAACGTATTCAACTCCAAATCCGCTTAAAACTAATATACTAAGCGCTGTTCCAAGGTTATATAGAGAAGGTCCATACGCCGCAGCCGCAAAGCGTTTATAAGAGTTTAATACTCCATTTGTCATACCTGCCAGCATCATGAAGCCAACTGAAGGAAACAATATCCGAGTTAATTTAATTGTTACCTGTCTCGCATCACCTTCTAAGCCCGATGCAGTCATCGATACAACCCAAGGGGCAAATATAACACCCAAAACACAAACAACAATCATAGCCAAAAATATAACATTTATAAAGGTTCCTACTGCCTTCCAACCATCCTCTTCTTCATCTTTTGCTAAATAACCAGACAGAATAGGTATCAAGGCTGCAGATATAGCACCTCCAATCAGCAAATTGTACATTAAATCAGTAGTTCTAAATGCAGCCAGTAATGAATCAGATTGTGAAGCAGTAAGTAAGTTATTTATTAGTATAGTTCTCAAATAGCCTGTTATTCTACTTACTACCAAGGATGACATTACAATTATCGCGGCACTTGTAATTTTTTTATTATTTGAACTCAAAGTTAAATCCTCCCGACCGCTTATTTGCGGCCCTTATCATATGTTATAAATTCTACTTTTGACCACCAATATCAATCTTTAATCCCAAAACATGTCTTCTAATCATATCAAAAACATGTAAAGCAGTTATGGTCCTAACCTTTTCTCTATTTCCCAAAAGTGTAAGTTCTTTTGTAATAGTTCCATTTTCATAGGCAATACCAACATATACCAATCCAACTGGTTTTTCAGCGGTTCCTCCACCTGGTCCAGCTATCCCAGTAATAGAAACGCCTATATCCGTATTCAGTTTTTTTCTTATTCCTTCAGCCATCTCAGTAGCTGTTTCACGGCTAACTGCCCCGTACTTTTGCAAAGTCTGTTCATTTACTCCAAGGAACTCTACTTTCGAGCTATTTGAATAGGTTACAGCCCCACCAATAAAGACCTTTGATATTCCCGGGATATTTGTTAGCGTTTCTGAAATAAGTCCTCCAGTACAGGATTCAGCAGTTGAAATAGTGATATTTTTTTTAAGAAGAAGGTTTGCTGCAACCAAGTCAAGTGTTTGATCACAATCTGAATATAGACAGTCACCAGCTCTTTTTTTAATCTCATTAATAACCGGCTGCAATATTGATTCCGCATTTTCTCCATCGTGTATTTGTGCAGATACCCTTAATGTAACCTCTCCCTCTTTTGCATAAGTAGCAATTGTTGGATTAGTTTGTCCCTCAATCAAGTCTAAAATTTGTGTTTCCATTGCAGACTCGCCAATGCCAAATACTCTTAGGAACCTAGATTCAATGGAAACTGTGCTTTTCTTTTTAAAGTAAGGCATAACCAAATCATTGAACATTGGCTTCATTTCAGATGGTGGGCCAGGAAGCATAACAACAACCTTTTCACCATTTTCCATTATGCAACCAGGAGCAGTGCCATTATTATTTTTAAGTATAATGCAACCTTCTGGCATGTATGCCTGCTTTTCATTATTTAATGTCATGTATCTTCCCCGTTTATTAAAATAACCCTTAATAACTTCTAAGCTTTCCTCATGTAAAACCATCTTCTTCCCAAATACATGGGCTATCGTTTCTTTAGTTAAGTCATCCTGAGTTGGTCCAAGACCTCCTGTCGTAATTACAACATCGCATCTTTCTAATGCAAGCTTCAAGCTTTCTTCTAATCTATCTGGATTATCCCCAACAACACTGTGGTAGTATACGCCTACACCTACATCCGGTAATTTTGAAGATATATACTGAGCATTTGTATTTACAATTTGGCCCATAAGTAGCTCGGTTCCTACTGCTAAAATTTCTGCCTTCATTATTCTGTCCTCCATATTAAGGAACAAATAAATAATAACTAAATTTTCTCTCATTAAAAACGGGCTTTATTATTTAGTTGTTCTAAAGTTAAAATAAATATCTTTAATATTATATCAATATGAAAGCAAAATAGTAATACTAATTCGCTTTAAAAATAATAGTTATTATTTTTAATCATCATAAGCATACAAATAAATATAAAGATATTAGAAACAATCATGTATATTGATAAAAGAAATAAGTAATGAATCAATTATTTAGTTATAAATTTCATATTAAAATGTAGAAATGAAAAATTCGGAAAAGCTAAGATATGAGTTAAATTATACCATATTATTCAAATAAAGCAAGTGTAAATTTTAAATAAATTTTCTCATATAAGGAGCAAGTGAAATGCTCCTTCATATGAGACTAGCCAATTACATTTTCCTTAAATACTTGCATTATAATCGTCTACGATTTTACCTACAAATTTAACTCGTTCAAGAGAGCCTCTTGAAGATATTTCGTCAGAAATACCGAGTATCAGTTTCGGTGCAAAGAGCTCAATAACTTCTCTTGTTTGTTTTTCCAGTTCTTTAAGGGGATATGTTTCTCAAACAGGATTGCAGCAATTCCGTCTATTAAAAACAAGTCATTACCAAAAGCAGCCTTAACTTCCTGAAGTGTTACGTCACCCTGAGGTTTTGGTGTAACAGCCTCTATTCCGTCAAAACCACATTCTCTTGCAAAAAGAAGAAGAGATTTCGTATCACCGTCCCAGTGTACGTGTGTAAACTTTTCTGCTTTATGAAGTAGTTCATTTCTTTTTTGATATTCAGGTAGTACATACTTTTTAAAGAGTTCAGGAGGTAACATACCAGAATGCACATTATCACCAAAGTTAATCACTTCTATTGGTGACGCATTTATAACTTTAATCAGTCTCTCATGGCTTTCAGAGAGAATTTGAAAATATTTCCCAACAGATTTCGGATAATCACAAAATCGGTTTTTTGACGGAAACCGACAGACTCGGGTCCCATCGTGGCAGTCGCAATGCCTTCGTTAGTGTTAAAGAACTCTAGCATCTTTACAATGCGGTCAACTGGAGCCTTGCTGCTCGCCAGCAGTACTGGAGACCATGTAACACCTGTGTTGATAGAGGCAAAAGCATCTCCTCTGTAATTTGAAAAATTTTTCTCGGTCAATATATATTTTTAGAACAAAACGTAATATAATACTGTCATAAAGTTTTAAGCATTTGCATACTGCTAAAACTTGGTTTACTCAAGGAGGAATACTCATGAAAGCATTATTTATTGGTGGAACAGGAACAATCAGCTCTGCGATTTCTGCTTCTTTAATAAAGCAAGGTTGTGAATTATATTTACTCAATCGTGGCAATAATAACGCTAGAGTTCCCGACGGTGCTATTATTTTAAAGGCTGATATCAATGATGAAGCAAATGTTTGTGCTCTTATTAAAGATCTTAATTTTGATGTAGTCGCAGATTTTATAGCTTTTGTTCCTTCACAGATAGAACGTGACATTAGGCTTTTTGCTGGAAAGACAAAGCAATACATATTTATAAGCTCTGCTTCTGCTTATCAGAAACCGTTATCTGATTATCGTATAAATGAGTCTACCCCTCTGTCGAATCCATATTGGGAATACTCGCGTAACAAAATTGCTTGTGAAGAGTTATTGCTCTCGGAATATCGTAAAAATGGCTTTCCAATAACTATTGTAAGACCAAGTCACACCTATGATGAACGCTCAATTCCGCTTGGAATACATGGTAGTGCAGGCAGTTGGCAGGTTGTAAAGAGAATGCTTTCAAATAAGCCTGTAATTATTCATGGAGATGGTACTTCGCTGTGGACCTTAACACATAACAGCGATTTTGCTAAAGGCTTTGTTGGTTTAATGGGTAACGCGCATGCAATTGGTGAAGCGGTTAATATCACCTCTGATGAAAGCCTTACGTGGAATCAGATTTACCAGATCATTGCATCTGCTTTGGAAGTTAAGCTAAATGCCGTGCATATAGCCTCAGAATATTTGGCAGCTTGCAGTGATTATGACTTTACAGGTTCGCTAATTGGAGACAAAGCCAATTCAGTAGTTTTTGACAATTCCAAGCTCAAAAGATTGGTGCCTAATTTTACAGCTACTGTGCGCTTTGATCAAGGTATTAGATTGGTTCTAGACTATATCCTATTTCATCCCGAATTTCAGAAAGACGATCCTGAGTTCGATATGTGGTGTGATAAGGTTATTGAAAACTATAATGCTGCTATGAACAAAAGATAGTGAATGGTTAAGGTCAAAATATACATCTCTTCACTTTGAATATGATGAGATGTATATTTTTACTTTTATGCCCTATAAACAGACCCCAAAATTTTTCTGCAGTATGGACAGACAATTATTTTTGTTACTGATAAAATACCAGTACTCAAACTACCAATCTGTTCTAATTCTTTTTCACAATATGGACATTTCGGTATAAAATCAACAGATACTAATTTTGCTCTTGCCATAATGAAAGCCCCTCCATTTTCTTGAATTAATAGGAAATGCTGCAATATAATTATTTTAATTACATAGCAGCACTAACTAATCCAGTTATTTGTTGTTCTTTACATACAATATATTTTTTCACAAGGAATTACAGCAACATCACAATTTGCAAGAGTTTTTATAGCTTCATCAGGATTTTCCACCCTCAAAATAACAAAGGCTTCATTACCTGTTTTACCAACGAAAGCATACATATATTCTATGCTAACATCGTTTTCTTGTAGAATTTCTAGTGCCTTTGCCAATCCTCCTGGCTTATCCTCAACACCAATAGCAATTACACTGGTGCATCTAACAGTAAACCCATTCTCACTCAATGCTTTTTCAGCTTCCTCCGGCTTATTAACAATAAGTCTCAGAATTCCAAAATCCGTAGTATCAGCTATGGACAATGCGCATATATTTATATTGTTATCCGCCAGTGTCCTAGTCACATCTGCCAAACGCCCTGACTTATTCTCCAAAAAAACAGAAATTTGTTTTACAAGCATGGTTACAGCCTCCTTTATTTTATTATAATATGCCAGCCCTACTATTATAAATATTGCTTGATAATTATATGATTCTTTTATCAATTACCCGCTTTGCCTTACCTTCGCTACGCTGAATTGTTTTAGGCTCTACCAACTTAATCTTTGCACCAATTCCCAGAGTACTTTGAATTTCTTTAGCAATTTTCCTCTCAATTTCCTCAAGCTTCTTTACTTCGTCTGAGAATAGTATTGGTGAGATTTCTACTTGTATCTCCAAGGTGTCCAAGTTGTCTTTTCTATCTACAATTAAAAGATAATGAGGAGCCGTCTCTCCAATAGAAAGAAGAACGCTTTCAACCTGAGATGGGAATACATTTACCCCTCTGATTATGAGCATGTCATCTGTTCTGCCAGTAACCTTATTCATTCTAACCTCTGTACGACCACATTGGCAGTTGTCGTAGTTTAATGAAGAAAGGTCTCTTGTTCTATATCGGATCAATGGTAATCCTTCTTTAGTTATTGTAGTAAAGACTATCTCACCCTCTGAGCCGTACGGCAATAATTCTTCTGTTTCCGGATCAATAATCTCAGGTATGAAATGGTCTTCAGGGATATGCATACCGTATTGGTATTCACATTCACATGCAACACCTGGTCCTATTACCTCACTCAAGCCGTATATATCATAAGCCTTAATTTTTAGTCTATCCTCAATTTGTTTTCTCATACTTTCTGACCAAGGCTCAGCTCCAAAAATACCTGCCTGTAGCTTTAGATCACTTCTCTTTATACCTAGTTCTTCCATTTCCTCAGCTAGGTATAAAGCATATGAAGGTGTACATGCAATATGTGTCGTGCCAAAGTCCTGCATGAGAGCTAGCTGTAGCTTGGTATTACCTGAAGAAGTTGGAATAACTGTTGCTCCAAGTTTCTCACCACCATAGTGCGCTCCAAGTCCACCAGTAAACAAACCATATCCATATGAAATCTGCAAGAAAGATTCTTTGCCAGCTCCAGC
>DATCID010000235.1:0-2723 GCA_036507975.1 Ruminiclostridium sp. | reverse complement strand
CATGAGCTAAGAACTCCCTTGAATATAATATTAGGCACAATACAAATTACTGGATTGTACATGAGAAATGAAGAATTGCCGATAAATCGGGAAAAAATTATTAGTAATATCAATGTTGAAAAGCAGAATTGCTTTAGATTGCTTAGGTTAATAAATAACCTAATTGATTCCACTAAGTTTGATTCTGGTATATATGAGCTTTATATGGAGAATTGTAATATTGTAAAAATTGTGGAGGAAATTACTTTATCTGTGGCAGATTATATGGATAGTAATCAGTTAAGTCTTGTATTCGACACTGATATCCTAAATTCCCGAGCAAATTATAACAAGGTTATCGGCTCTATTTCCATATACTCAAAAAGAGCTTTTTGTTTTTTAGTTACTTCGCCTACACGTAATTGACGACCAGGTTGCTCGAAGCATTCAATAATATCAAATTCATCTAAAAGCTCTTGCATTGTATAGGATTTAAATAAATTTTTATCACTCATCATTTTCTTGATATAAGAAAGATATATTAGTGCAATAAACTGCACAAACAACTTCCCTTCTAGATTAACATCAGATGAAACTGCTGTACGTCGCATATTCAAGCGCTCTTTCAAATTTCCAAAGGCTTTTTCTATTAGGTCTTTGGAACGATAGATTTCTAGAGTCTCAAAGGGATCCTTAATACAGTTGCTAATCAGCGCAAAGTAACCATAGTTTTTCTCTGCCTCATCTATAGCTGTTTGTTTGGGTGTAAGATGCATACCACGCACTGGTGTTGTTTGAATATCATAGTACTTGGTATATTGTTTTTCATGTTCTGGATTATGTTTTCCAGAAAGAAGTTCTTCTTCCAGGAAATCTAGCATGCTATTGAATGATATTTTATCTTCCACCGCTTTTGCTTCATTAAAATAGATATGTAAATACATTCTGCGTTCTGCTTCTATAGTATCACCTTTATATGGCCTATCTTGAGAATAATCCCATGCAACCATAGCAGTGTGGTAGTTTAATCCATACTTTGAGCTGTATTTTTGTCTTGTGTTGATAGTTTCGCGAACTTTATCTAATTCCTTTTTTACGAATTTTAAAGTCACTTTGGTTGCGATAAGAAATTTGTAATGGTATTGATATAGTGCATTGATATTATTTTCACTATAAAACCCACGATCCATAACTAGTTTAACCTTACCATATTTGAGAAATTCAATATCGGCAAGAAGGTTCTTTATTGTTTTTACATCCGGAATATTACCTGGCAGTTTACGATAATAAAAAGGTAGCTTTGATTCCTCCCCAAACAAAAGAGCAAGGTTAATCTGTGGAAGTAGGTCATGATCCTTGTTTACGCCATATCGAACCTGGGTAAGAGAATTCGAATATGATGATATGGACGTTGTGTCATAAGCTAGAAATTCATGCTCCATACGTCTTTTACCTTGAAGTTCAAAGAACTGTTCTTTGGAATTTTCTGAAATACCAGCAAAAAGTTCGCTACTTCTTTGCGAAGCAATGTTACTACCAAAAGGATGCTTATGTGTACTCGCCCACTTTGGAAAACGGCTGAGTGAATTCCTATCTTCAAGAATTAAATAATATGAAATGGAAAGTATCTGTCTATATGCATCTGGAAAACATCGCTTTAAATCATCTATAATACCAAGTTTATTTCCGATGCAGTCAAAAAGGTAAGTGGCACCATAAAAGCTGTGGCTAGCTTCAGTCGTTGGAATAGGTCCTGATTTAGCAGATATCACTGGTAATTCTGCGGTCAAACGTTTGGAGTATATAATTTCTCCTGTATCCGGATTAACCTTTCCGATACAGACACGCTTACTACGAGATTGCTGTTTCTCTTTGTCCCAGTAACCTTGAGATTCATATACATATGTAATACCATTTTTCTTATTTCTAACATAGACTAGTACCATAGAAATTCCCCCATTCATTGTTATAATTATAACATGTTTCGGGAAAAATAGCAAGCTAAAAATGGCGAAAACCCAGCGTTTATAAGGGTTCTAGGCAGTCCTTGTTATAATTGTTACGGGAATGCAGGTGATATAGAGGAAAAAATAGTTGCTTGTGATCTAGACAAAATGGAAAGAATAATGCTTAATATTCTATCGAACTCTATAAAATTCACTTCACCTGGTGGTAGTATCCTTGTTAATATATTCGATGGGGAAGAACGTATAACTATTTCTATTGAAGACACGGGTATTGGGATACCCGAGGACAAGTTAAATATAATCTTTGATAGATTTAGGCAGGTAGATAAATCCTTTACTAGAGATCATGAAGGAAGTGGAATTGGTTTATCTCTTGTTAAATCACTGGTAGAAATGCAAGGTGCAACAATTTCTGTAGAAAGTAAATATGGAGTTGGAACCAAATTTTCTATAAGCTTTCCTGTTAAACAATTGGATTATGAAAGGGTAGAATCGAGTTCTAAGTTAGCTGATAATACAATAAATGACAATGTACAAAGAATAAAAATAGAATTCTCAGACATATATAATTAAATATGTAAATTGCGGATCCCGTGGAACCCGCAAATATTGTACAATAGAGCTACATACATATGATAATTAGATTGGTATATTTAAAGCCTTCTTTATATAAGGTAGTATTTTTTCTGCCATTCTGGAGAATCCCATATCATTAGGATGAACGAGATCTACAGTGAAGTCGGCCCACTCATCTTTTGCCATAAACTCACCACCATT
>DATCID010000234.1:0-34529 GCA_036507975.1 Ruminiclostridium sp. | reverse complement strand
TGTGGAAAGTAATCTACGACTCACCTCACCGTGCTTTGTAGTGTATCTTCTCCTAAGTATAATTATAACAAAATGGTGAAAGCCGCGCACCATTTTCATTACTATTTGTGCCGCCAGCGGCAGCGGCGGAATGGAGGTTATAATGAAATTTCTGTTTAGCATTATTAAGAATTGGTACTTCGATTTGCCAATAAGGAGAAAGCTGAACATGACCAATCTGATTGTTGTAATTATTCCAATAATTGCACTAGCCCTTATGGCAAATAAAATTTCCTACAGCACTATTGTTGATAAAAGTATAAATAATTCTGTTCAGAATCTCGAATTGATAAATCAAAACCTGACCAGTTTAATAACTCATGCTGAGGATTTGGGGAAAATAATCGTCTCAAATGAGCGTGTACAAACTATAGTGAGAAAAGCAACGGGTTCCAAAGATTTGATAGGTTTTGAGGATGAAATATTAATAAAGTCAATGTTAGACAATATAATTGAGCCAGGGGCTTCAATCAGTTCTGTTGTACTGTATGCCCAAAATGGGCATATCCTTGGCTCTGGGAAAATTAATACTGCAAGCATTAAAAAGGGAATTTGGAGCGAATATGATAAAGCAATTGAAGATAGGATAAAGACTATTCGAATTGACATGCACCCTATTGACTATGAATTAGGATATGAGGTTAATTATGGTGCAACCTTATTAAAATCAATAGTCAATATAAATAATGGAAGCATTATGGGTAAGGCTGAGGTTAATATAAATGAAAAAAACATATCTAATTTATATTCACACCTGAAATATGGTGTTAATGGGAAATTTATTATAGTAAACAATCAAGGCATAATCGTTTCCTCTGCAAATCCTGCTGAATTAAATGGGAATATTTCAAAAGAAGCATATTTTGACTGGATTCAAAGTAATAACCAACAGGGTAAAGTGTTTCTAATAAATAATAAAAAGCATCTTGTAACCTCTAGCCGCTTTGAACCTATGGGGTGGACTGTTCTTGGATTTATTCCTTTAAGTGAACTTACTGTAGATGGAAACAAAGTAAGTAACATTATTTTACTTACAGGATTAATATGTATATTTTTAGCCATGATTTCTTCATCTATAATTTCAAAAACAATATCTATGCCTGTAGTTCGACTATCTAAAATAATGTCAAATGCCGGTCAGGGAGATTTAGAAGTAAGAGCCCATGTAAAGGGTAAGGATGAAATAGGACTTTTGTCAAAAAGCTTCAATAATATGCTTGAGCAGATTTCCAACCTAATGAATCAGGTATATATAGAGCAACGTAGGAAAAGGGAGTTTGAGCTACTTGCAATACAGGCCCAAATTAATCCTCATTTTTTATATAACACATTGGAAAGCATTTGTTCGCTGACACAGTTGGGGAGAAATGATGATGTATTTAAAATGGTAAAATCCCTTTCTATGTTTTATAGAATTGCCCTAAGCAAAGGGAAAAATATTATTACCATACAGGAAGAAATAGACAATGTAAGGCATTATCTCACTATTCAAGAGGTGAGATATAAAGATAAGTTTGAGTGCTATATAGAAATGGACGATGAGATATTAGATAAGCATATTCTTAAGCTGTCTATACAGCCTCTTGTAGAAAATGCCATATACCATGGAATAAGAAATAAAAGAGGCAAAGGGTTTATTCATATCATTGGGAAAAGGCAGAACGATGATGTTGTGATCTCTGTAATTGATAATGGAAAAGGCTTTGATGAAGAAGAGTTGAAAAAGGTTTTGGAGGATTCTACTGAGGATTCAAATAATAAAAGCTTTGGTTTAAAAAGTGTAAATGAAAGAATAAAATTATATTTTGGACCAAGGTATGGTATACACTTAAGCAGCAAAAACGGTGAAGGCGCAGTGATAGACATTGTTTTACCAATGGATAAGGAAGGGGAATAGGTAGCTGGCTATGATTAAGGTTCTGATTGTAGATGATGAGTACTTGTTAAGGCAGCTTATAAGAAATACAATAGATTGGAATAGTCTTGGTTTTGAAATTATAGCTGAAGCAGAAGACGGGGAGCAGGCACTAGAGGTTATTGAAGAAACTATGCCCCAGCTTGCCATTGTTGATATAAATATTCCTCTACTAAATGGATTAGAACTTTCAAAGTCCATCAGAAAGAACTATCCTGAAATCAGAATAATTATACTTACAGGCTATGGTGAGTTTGAATATGCTAAGGAAGCCATAAGCTTAGGAGTATCGAACTATATTTTGAAGCCAATAAACAAAGAAGAACTTGAAAAAGCTATTTTAGAGGTCAAAAAAGATATATTAAAAGAAGCTGAGCAAAATATATATATAGATAATCTTAAGATTAAGGTAAAAAGTAATTATGAAATACAAAAGGAAAAATTTCTATATTATTTGATTACTTCGCAAGCAGAAAGTACAAATCAAAAATTACAAGAGTCTGTTGACTATTTTGAACTGGGACTTTCAGAGGAGGAAATGGTAGTTGCGGTGATAGAAATTGATAACTTTGAAGAGAAGTGGAGTATGGAGAAGGATAAACAGCTCTGGGAGTTTGCAGTCCACAACATTTCCAGTGAAATAATAAAAGAGAATAACTCAGCAGTTGCCTTTATAGGCTCTGATAACCATATAGTATGCATTATTAATGAGAGAAATAATGGTTACCCAAAGGACTTAAAGCCCGCTTACTTGATTTGCGAAAAAATTAGAAAAGCTGTAAAACAATTCTTGAATTTCACTATCACAATAGGCATAGGTGGCAGTCACAATGGTTTTGATAATATTTACTTATCTTATAAAGAAGCCGTTTTTGCTCTAAAAACCAAGTTTCTTGAAGGCAAAGACAAAGTTCTGGAATTCGAACTTACAGGTCATAATAATTTTGGACATAATGTTTTTATAATAGAAGACAAGGATTCAATACTAATCAACCTAAGGCTCGGAAATAAAGAAGGCTTTATAAAACAATTAAACTTTATTTTTGGGAGCATTTTACACAGGAAGCTTCCAAAAGAGATTTCGGAAATGGTTGCTGTAGAGCTTGCGTTTATTCCGTTTACATTTATCTTGGAAAGTAACTTATCTCTTGAGGAGGTGTTGGGTCAAAACACTGACTTCATAGAATTCATTAAAAGTTGTGAGACTGTAGATGAGCTTAAAAAATTGATAATAAAGCTGTATGAAGATACAGTTACTTTGGTACTAGAGAAAAAGAGATTTAAGACATCTCAAATAGTGGAAAAAGCAAAAACTTATATCGAAAATAATTATTCAAAGGAAAGCTTGTCACTGGATCAGATTGCAGAGAGTATTTTTATTAATTCAAGCTATTTAAGCAAAGTGTTTAAAAGAGAACTTCAGTTTACAATAATAGAATATTTAACAAATTTCCGTATGAAAATCGCCCAAAAGTTATTGCAAGGAAATCCGGAAATGCAGCTTAGCGAGTTAGCAGAAAAGGTAGGCTACAGCGATCCCTACTACTTCAGCAAATCCTTTAAAAAGCATTTTGGGATCTCGCCCTCCACATATATGCAAAAGACGGTTAAACCTGAATAGAAAATCTCTTCTTCTTATATAAAACAAAATTTTTACTAATTTAGGCAGATATATTCCATTTGTTATGAGGAGTGATTAATTTATAATTAATATGTAAGCAAAATTCATCAAGGAGGAATTTTATGAAAAACAAAAAAGTACTTAAATTGGTAAGTTTGGTTTTGGTAGGTTGCCTTACATTTAGTTTGGCTGCATGTGGTGAGACCAAGACAGACTCAAGCACATCTACGACAGTTCAAGAATCAACAGCAACTACTACTACTGATTCTAGTAAAGAAGCAGTTACTATCAGATTGCTCAGCAGATGGTCAGGAACAGACTCATCTACACCTATTTGGCAGGCGGTTCAAAAACAGTACATGGAAAAAAATCCAAATGTTACAATTGTAGATGAATCAATTGCTGAAGAAGGTGCATATAACAACAAATTCAAAGCAGCCTTAGCTACTAACGACATGCCTGCAGTATTTGCAGTAAATGGGACTCTTTTGGCAGTAGAATATGCAAAGAGTGGTGTACTGCAAGACCTTACATCTTATTTTGAACAGGATAAGGCATGGAGCGATGGCTTGAATGAAAGTAACATAAATGTTAGCAAATTTGATGTATATGGTGTAAAGGGTATTTATTCAATTCCTGCACAGAATGCAATTGAAGTTATGTATTATAACAAAGACCTTTTCAAAAAAGCCGGAATAGAAAAGACACCAGAAACTTATGACGAGCTTCTTTCAGATATAGAAAAACTCAAAACATCAGGAATTACACCTTGGGGAGTAGGTGGAAAAGACACTTGGAGAGTTGGACATATTCAGAATGCACTTCTTTATAAATTAACTGGAGTAGATAAAGCTATTGAATTAGGATTTAAGAGAACAGCTAAATGGACAGATGCAGACGTTGTTCAATCCCTAAAGATGCTCAAAGATTTAAAGACTATGGGAGCATTTCAAAAAGATCTTGAAGGCATAAATTTTGAAGTAGAAAAGGCAAATTTCCTATCTGGAAAATCAGCAATGGTATTTAATGGAACATGGTTCATGGGAGATATAAATACTGCAGGATTTCAGGATAATGTAGGTACTTTCCTCTTCCCATACATGAAAGATAAGCCACAGTTTAAAGATCATAACATTACTTTCCCTTCTGGATACAGTGTAAGTGCGAAGGCAAGTGATCTACAGAAGGAACATGCAGTTGGCTTCTTGAAAATGTTTACATCTAAAGAAAATCAGGAAAAATATGTATACGAAACAAAAAACCTACCTGTAAGAAAAGATTTACAGCTTGACGCTTCAAAAACAGGAGCTATGTTTGCAGAAGTTTCTGGTTTAGCGAGTATGATCAAATTTGGTGGAATGGACACCTTTGACAAAGATCCTTTAGCATCAATGCAGGATCGTACTAGAAATTCCTTCATAGGAATGCTTCTTGGCAATACACCTGAGGTTACGGCAAAAGAAATCCAAGATGAAATAGATGCTAATAAATAAACAAATAAACTATTAATTACAACTATTAGAATGTAGGGATGGGGTATTAGGCACTATAAAAGCCTGTACCTCATACCTTTCTAAAGAAAGCATGAGGGGCATATGCATGGATAAATATAGAAAGAGTGCAGTACCAATCGTATTGTTTTTGTTACCAGCATTTTTAATATATACTATACTGGAAGTTGTGCCGATTATCCAAACATTTTATTTTTCATTTTATGAATGGAATGGTATAGGAGGAGTTGCCCTTAAGTTTGTAGGTATAGAGAATTTTACTGATTTAATGGGGTTTAAAGGTTTTTGGCTGTCAATTAAAAATGTTATATGGTTTCTAATCTTGAGTTTATTTACACAAATACCTATAGGATTTTTTCTAGCCATATTATTAAGCACTTATTGCAAGGGTTATAGAATTTTTAAAGCAGCATTTTTTTCTCCATTAGTTCTTTCAACTACTGCAGTAGGTTTGATGTGGTACTTCATACTTTTCCCAGGCACAGGTGTTTTAAATACTATTTTAACATCAATTGGTATGGAAAATTTCACCACAAGCTGGCTTACTGACAAAAATACAGCATTAAATAGTCTTATTCTTATAACGGCATGGATTAGTAGCGGTTACTATTTAACTATTGGATTTGCAGCGATATCTTCAATTCCTGATGAAATAATGGAGGCGGGCTTAATTGACGGTGCGGATGGTATTAAAAAAGTGTTCTATATTACGCTTCCGCTAATATGGGAATCAGTAAAGATATCAGTGATTTTGGTAATAACAGGTATACTAAAGATATTTGAGATAGTATTTGTAATGACACAGGGTGGACCAAATGGTTTAACAGAGGTCCCTGTTTCATTAATGTACAACGAGGCTTTCAAATACGGTCACTACGGACGAGGAAGTGCCATTGCCGTAATAGTTTTTCTAATGAGCGTATTTATAACAATTATTAGTTTAAAACTTATGCAGAGAAAGAGTTATGATGAATAAACATCGGAGGTGGAAAAATGAGAACTGAAAGAAGCGTTGGAGCAGGTATCAAAAAAATTAAAGCAGTTATGCTATATAGCTTCCTAAGCTTATATACGGTGATATCCTTATATCCAATATATTTTGCAATAATATCCTCTCTTAAGTCTAACACTGAAATGTTTATAAACCCATTTGCACTGCCAAAGGTTTTTAGGTTTGAAAATTATAAAAGGGCATGGGAAATAGCTCATGTGGGAACCTTTTTTAAGAATAGTGTTTTGATTACGTTATGTGTTACGACGACACTTATAATAGTTGGTACTATGGCATCATATATATTGGCCAGATTTTCTTTCAAACTAAAGCCTATAGTATATATGTATTTTGTTATGGGTATGATGATTCCTGTTCAATCAACAATAATACCAATCGCATTTAATATAGGTACATTCAGATTAAAGGACAGTCTTCCTGCTTTGATTCTAGTTATGACTGCATTCTCAATTTCAATGACTGTATTTATTTTGACGGGCTTTATGAAAGGAATTCCTAAGGAACTTGAAGAGTCGGCGATAATTGATGGATGTAATGTTTTTAAGGTGTACTGGAAAATAATTCTTCCGATGTCAGTTCCAGCAATTGCAACGGCATCAATTTTCAATTTCCTTGCAGCATGGAATGACCTCTTATTTCCTTTGATTTTTATAAGCAAGAGTGAGTTAATGCCGATTTCATATGGATTATTATCCTTTTTCGGAGAACGTCAGTCAGACTATGGAGGGGTAATGGCAGCAATTGTCATAACAATATTGCCTCCATTGATTGCATATGTATTGTTACAGGAGAAGGTACAAAAAGGTCTCACTGCAGGGGCAGTAAAAGGGTAAGCGACTAATTAAATATGAAAGTATTTGGAGGTAAATATGAAAAAACAAAAATCTCAAGCATATATAGACAGACTAGAACGCACTAAATGGTTCAGGAATGAAAGATTCGGAATGTTCATACACTGGGGACTATATTCAATACCTGCCAGAGGTGAATGGGTTAGAAGCACTGAAAAAATATCAATTGAAGATTATCAGCAGTATTTTGATGAATTTAATCCATCTGATTGTGATATGAGAGAATGGGCAAAATTAGCTAAAGCTTCTGGGGTGAAATACGCAGTTCTGACTGCAAAGCACCATGATGGATTTTGTCTTTTTGACAGCAAATTTACTGAGTATAAATCTACAAAAACATTGGCTGGCAGAGACTTTATCCGCGAATTTGTTGATGCTTTTAGAGCTGAAGGAATTAAGGTAGGAATATATTATTCCCTTGTTGATTGGTATCATCCAGATTATCCAGCATACGGAGATAGACAGCACCCTATGAGAGATAATATTGAATACAAGGATAAAAATCATAATTTTGACAACTATTTGACCTATATGCATGAGCAGGTACGAGAACTTTGTACAAATTATGGCATAATAGATATTTTATGGTTTGATTTCTCTTATTGGAAAATGAAAGGTGACGTATGGAAAGCATCTGAGCTTACAAAGATGATTAGATCTCTTCAACCTAATGTGGTTATAAATAATAGACTTGGAGGAAATATCGAAGCAAGTGAACCTGAAATATATGCAGGCGACTACCATGGACCAGAACAGATAATTCCAGATGCAATGCTGGTTGATGAAGAAGGAGATCCAATTGCATGGGAAGCGTGTATTACTTTAAATCGCAGTTGGGGATATTGTTCAACAGACAAAGATTTTAAATCCTCTGCATTTGTAATACAAACTTTAGCTAATTGTGTAAGTAAAAATGGTAATTTACTTATTAATATTGGTCCCAATGCAAAAGGAATCATACCTCCACAATCAGCGAAAATGTTACTTGAAGTGGGGCAGTGGCTCAAAGATAATGGCAAAAGTATTTATGAATGTGGTCCCGCGCCTATTGAAAAACAGGAATGGGGAAGATTTACCTGGGATGGGAAAAAGCTTTATGCTCATATAGATAAACCGGTCTTGGGACAGATTTATTTTAAAGGTATGAAGAATAAAATTAAAAAAGCCAGACTTTTATCAGATGGTTCAGAGATAATTCTATCAGAATACTGGAATCAAGATAATGGAGTTGATAAATATGGAACTGCAGAGGATGTATTTGTAAACTTTGGTCACCCTGTAGCAAATAGCTTTGATTTACCTGATGCTAAAGGAACTGTTATTGAATTTGAGTTGAAATGATGTAGCTGGAATTGATATTTGTTAAAATGACGCATATTTATTATGCGTCATTTTTAAATTTTATTGCAAGATTATCCTTTTTATTATTGAAGCTAATAAGTTAAAAATTATTGAATATAATGCTATTGCTTGTAACTCAAGCTTTCAACAAATTTCGTGAACTGTGAAGTGAAACCACCGTTGGACTCAATTAATATTCTACGTTTAGAGGATATTTGAATATAAAGGAGAATAAACATTATATTAGTATTTCTACATATCACACCAAATAATTTTATCGGAGGTCAATTAAATGATATATATTTTAATTCCAGTTTTAATTTTACTTTTTCTATTAATAATATCTGTAAAAGTTGTAACATCAGGGTATGCTTTTGTTGTTGAGAGGTTTGGAAAATATCATAGAACCTTAGAGCCGGGTTGGCATATAGTGGTTCCAATCATAGATTTTGTTAGGGGCAAGGTAAGCTTAAAACAACAAATCGTTGAAATTGAGCCTCAATCGGTCATAACTAGAGATAATGTTGGAGTTTCTATAGACAATGTTGTATTCTTCCAAGTTGTTAGTCCTAAGGATGCACTTTATAATATAGAAAACTATAAATCTGGTGTAGTTTACAGTTCTGCAATTAACATGAGGGATTGCGTGGGTTCCTTGCAACTTGATGAAATTCTGTCAGAAAGAGCAAAATTGAATATACAAATACTCGCCAGTGTTGAAAATATTACTAAAATTTATGGTGTAGAAATCCTCTCGGTAGAAATAAAAAATATAATACCTCCCGCTGAAATAATCGCAAGTATGGAGGCTGTAATGTCATCTGAACGTCAGAAACGCGCGGCGATACTTCGGGCTGAAGGAGAAAAACAAGCTGCAATATCTATTGCAGAGGGGCAGAAACAATCTAAAATACTTGAAGCTGAAGGAGAGAAAGAATCAAATATTAGGCGCGCTGAGGGACTTAGGCAATCACAAATACTTGAAGCTGAAGGAAAGGCAAAGGCTATTGAGGCAATAGCTATTGCAAATGCTTTAGCAATTAATGAAGTAAACAAGGCAATAATTGAATCAGGAACTAATGCAACGGTAATTGCAATAAAACAAATAGAGGCACTTACAGAAATGGCTAAAAATCCGGCAAACAAACTAATAATTCCAAGTGAGACAATATCATCCCTTGGAAGTGTCGCAACTATTATGGAACTAATAAAGGAACAAAAATAGTGTTCAAAGCATAAGAAAATAGTCTATACTATTACAGTATGGATTGGTGCTGATATTCGTTCTGATCCTTTTGGGTATATGGCATCGGCATATCCTGAAAAAGCCGCTGAAATGGCCTACAGAGATGCTTTCATCAGCCATAGACGTAATGGGATTTATGGAGAAATGTTCTTTAGCGCTTCTCAAGCTGCTGCTTTTGCAGTAGACAATTCAATTGATGCCATCAAAATCGGTCTCACTGAAATTCCTAAGTCCTGTGCTTTGTATAGTGATGTGGAATGGGCATTAAATGCTGGTAGGGATATAAAAAATTATAGAGATGCTCGAAGTGCAGTAGATGAACATTTTATGGGAATGAGTGGGGTACATACCAATAATAACGCATGTCTAACCATCTTCGGTCTTATGATTGGAGGTACGGATGTAACTAAAGTTATTTCAGAAACTGTGGCTATGGGCTTAGACAATGACTGCACAGCTGCCATGGCAGGAAGCATCGTAGGTGCAATTGTAGGCAAAAGGAATTTATATAATATAAGCCATCTTGTTGGAAACTAAAGCCCAGCAGATGGCTTTTTATTAGTGTTAATTATTATCAACATAAGAAAATTGACATGATATACCTATTATGTTAGCATAAGTTTAGATTACTAGGTTATTAGTTTATTAGGGAATCCATACCGTGTAATTTTATTGATATTATATTGCTTTTTTCTACCGGAAAGGAGTGTTACATATGCGTAATTTGAAGCATTATTTTGCATCCTCAAATTCTACGTTGAAATCTAAAATAATATTTGGATTTGGGATTATAACAATACCACTTCTCATAATCCTTATTTTTAATAATTGGTATGCCATGAAGGTAGTATGCAATCAAGTAGCAGGTTCTAACCGAAGCATTGTACAGATACACAGCAATCAGGTTGATAATGAGTTAAATGGTATGGAAAAATATCTTCACAGTATGGCTTTTCAAGATCCCAATATTATTTATATCAATTCAAGCCAAACAACAACTATAGAAGACACTTATGCCAAAATAAATGTTTTGAACAAATTAGAAAAAGATATTTTTGAATATAAATATGCTAATGCTATTTTTATATATAAAACTTTATCACAGGAACTTATTATTGCTTCACAAAAAAAAGATGATTATGAAAAAATGAATTCAAAACTAGGAAGTTTGCTTGGAGACCCAGAGATTCGTGAAAAGTTGATATTGAACTGGAAACTATTTAATCTGGATGGACAATATTTCATACTTAAGTTGACAGATACCGGATATGGTACATATATAGGTGTTTGGGTAAATTTAGACGAATTATTAAAACCAATACGTTTTCTTGAATTCAGTGATAATTCACAAGTCATGTTTGCATCCTCAGAAGGACAGGTACTAACTAAAAGTACTACTGTACATCCTTTAAAAATGATTAGTGCTGATCTCCTTCAGAAGGCTTTGACTGAGAAAGTTGAGCCGTACACTATTGTAAAAAGCAGGGATGATGGCTCTGATTCAATGATAGTAAGCATCTATTCGAACTTGTCAGACATCTATCTGGTTGTATTGCTTCCTGTAAATGCTCTTTTGGAAAAGCTTACAATCTTTCAGCGGGTAAGTTATGTAACACCTTTAGTTTCATTAGTCTTTCTTTTCTTCTTTTTATTTTATCTACAAAGGTCAATTGCTTTTCCAATAAAAAAACTGCTTCGAGGAATGAAAAAAATCCAATCAGGAGATCTGACTGCTCGAATCGAACCGTCACACTTATCAGAATTTAACACAATTAATGATGCATTCAATAATATGGCGCATCAGATAGAGCATCTCAAAAGTGGTATTTATGAAGAACAGATCAGAGTACAGAAAGCGGAGATGAAGGAATTGCAGGCACAAATTTATCCACATTTTTTCGCAAATTGTCTTAATTTGATATATTCTCTTGCACAGGTAAAGAATACTGAATTAGTGCAGAAACTGACATTTTATTTAGTTCGACATTTAAGATTCATGACGCGTACAGATCGGCCACTTGTAACACTATCCGAGGAATTAGAACATATAAGTAATTATTTGAGCATTCAGAAAATACGATTCCCTCAGTCTTTTGATTACAGTATTGATATTGAGCAGGAGTTGGGTTCAGTTTCGATACCGCCATTTATTTTACAGCCTTTTGTAGAAAATTCCATGGAGCATGGATTCTGCTACAGAGAAAATATACCTTTCTCTGTTTGTGTACAGGTTAATTTAAATTCTGACAGCAGTGGAAAATATATTTCTGTAAGAATAGAAGATAATGGTAAAGGCTTTCCTTCAGATATAATCTCAGAGCTTCAATCCGGTAATTATTTCAGTAAGGATTCTGATAAACATATCGGCATCTGGAATGTTCAACGTCGCTGTCAATTGTATTACCACTCAGATGTTAGTATCTTATTTTTTAATAGTCCTCAAGGCGGTGCAGTTGTTGAGATGGCATTACCGATATAAAATTAAATTGTTGGGGGGGATTAAGTTGTTTCGTGTTTTGGTCATTGATGACGAAATTTATGCAGTGAAAGGTATTATAGCTGGGATCGATTGGAAACGATTAGATGTTTCAGAAATCTTTGAAGCTTACCATGCAAGGGAAGCTAAAGCAATCCTTGAAAGCATACCAATTGATCTTATGATTTGTGATATCAATATGCCTGAAGAAAACGGATTAGAACTTTTGGAATGGGCGAAAATACGTTGTCCTGAATTAGAAACTGTATTTCTAACTTGTCATACTGATTTTAGTTATGTACAAAAAGCACTTCAATTAGGCAGTTGTGATTATTTATTGAAGCCGGTTATTTACGAAGAAATGGAAGAAGTACTTCTGAAAATTTTTGGACGAATATTAAGAGTAAGAAGTAATCGCGAAAATATGGAAAGCTTTAAGAAATATTACAGTATTGAAGAAAAATGGAAGAAGCTATTAGAAAATGGGGATAAATCAGATGCCAATAATTTAATAGAGCAAACATTGGAGTGGAGCAAGAGTCTTAACGATAATGGTGGAACTTTAATTAAAGTTCATCAAAGTATCTTACAGATTGCTGTTTATATATTAAAGAGAAAACGTATGCCTTTAGATAATTTAAATAGTCTGGAATTAAGTTTAGAAGGACATGAAATCACTTGTACTGATGAACAGTTTAAACAATGGATGGAGAGTATCATTGCTGATGTATGTACTAATTCTGAAGCTTATGAGAATAAACTTCAGAAAAATAGTATTGTGTATGAACTACAAATTTATATACAGCAGAATCTTAACCAGAGATTGACTCGTGATGAATTAGCAGAACATGTTCATTTAAATGAATCTTATTTGTCCAGACTTTTCCGTAAGGAAACAGGAATGTCACTATCTGAGTATATACTACAGGAACGAATGAAAAAGGCTGGGGAGCTCATGTCAGAAACAGACAAACCGATATATGGAATTGCAAATCAATTATGCTATGATAATTTTTCATATTTTTCTAAAATGTTTAAAAAGGTTTATAACATTACGCCTCAAGAGTATAGGAAAAAGTATTATACCCGTATTTATTCGAGGAAATAACCTAGATGTCACAAAGAAGGGTTATATGTAAATTGGTGGGGTAAGTTTCCCCTAAAATGTTTTATTTAGATTAGCCACTGGATTATCTCCAGTGGCTTTTTGTGCCATTACATTGATACTTGTAGTTGTGAATTTTTTTGTTATATTTCAACAAATTGGGCAACGAAGAAGAGGTAACAATTGTTACAATTGATGTCACGAATTTGGTAGAGTGACTTAATTAAAAGTAATATAATGTGAATATGGATTTCGACAGACGAGTTAAAAAGTGAATTTATAGGAGAATTAACAAATGGATAATATTCGAAGCAAAGCAATTGTAGCAGTAAAAGACTGGGGGCAATGGAAAGCAATTATCCGGCACAAAGCGTTGTACATGCTAATGATTCCTGGCATTTTGTATCTGCTGATAAATAATTACATTCCTATGTTCGGCATTATTATCGCTTTTAAAAATTTTAATTATACTAAAGGATTTCTAGGAAGTGAATGGGTATATTTTAACAATTTCAAGTATTTATTTGCTACTGGTGATGCGTTTATAATGACTCGAAATACGCTGGGGTATAACGCAGTTTTTATTATTGTAAATCTATTTCTTTCATTAGCTATGGCGCTTTTGTTAAATGAAGTCAGACAAAATTTTGCAAAGAGATTTTATCAGACTACACTCTTGCTTCCATTTTTCTTATCCATGGTTGTTGTAGCTTATTTAGTCTATGCTCTTTTAAATCCAGCTTCCGGTTTGGTTAATATGTCTATTTTAAAACCTCTAGGCATTGAGCCTGTTTCGTGGTATTTGGAAACCAAGTACTGGCCATATATTCTTGTTATAGCTAATGCTTGGAAGGGTGTAGGTTATGGGGGCGTTATCTATATTGCCGCAATTACCGGAATAGATACCGAATATTATGAGGCTGCAACGATAGATGGTGCAAAAAAATGGCAACAGATCAGATATATAACAATGCCATTACTAACCCCAGTTATAACAATTATGACCATTCTCTCAATTGGTAGAATTTTTTATTCTGATTTTGGTCTGTTCTATCAGCTTCCTATGCAATCGGGAACACTATTACCAGTTGTAAATGTTATTGATACATATGTTTATACTAGTCTTACGACGCTGGGAGATATCGGAATGTCTTCAGCAGCCGGCTTGTACCAATCAGTAGTAGGATTCTTATTAGTATTATTGTCTAATCTATTAGTACGCAAGATTAGTCCAGAAAATGCCCTTTATTAAGGAGGAATTAAAAGAACATGGAAAGTAAAAAGACTAATTGGCTTATACATGCTTTATTTATATTTTGCTCAGCTACTGCAATTCTTCCAGTATTATTGGTTGCAGCAGTATCGTTTTCTAGTGAAAGTTCCATTAATAAATATGGATACTCATTCATTCCACATGAATTTTCTCTGTTTGCTTACAATTACATATTTAATGATCCTCATATTATCATTCGGGCTTATTCTGTTACTATTTTTGTAACTATTGTTGGAACTCTAGCGTGTTTGATTATAACTTCTGCGTTAGCATATCCACTTTCAAGAAAAACTCTACCATACAGGAACTTTTTAACATTTTTCGTAGTACTTACGATTTTATTTAATGGGGGTTTGGTTCCATGGTATATTTTATTTAAAACTTATTTGCATTTTAGTGATAATATAGGGGCTCTGATTGTACCGGGGCTTATGTTAAATGGATTCAGCGTACTTATTATGAGAACTTTTTTCATAAATACTATACCTCCAGAGCTTATTGAAGCTGCAGATATGGATGGTGCTGGAGAACTGAGAATATTCGTTCAGATAGTAATACCGTTATCAAAGCCGGTATATGCAACTATAGGTTTATTTGCTACATTAGCATATTGGAATGATTGGTATAATAGTATGCTTTTTCAAATTAATCCTGATAATTTTAGTATGCAATATGTATTGCAAAGGATTTTATTAAATATCCAATACCTGTCTCAAAATACTCGCAGTACAAACGCAAGTAGCTCGTTGGCTGCTCTTCCTGCTGAAACTTCAAGAATGGCAATGGCACTAATTGCAGCGGGACCGATAATACTTGTATACCCTTTCTTTCAAAAATACTTTATAAAGGGTTTAACTATCGGAGCTGTAAAAGGATAATACAGGCAAAGACCTGATTATTAATATTATATTAAATGGAGGATACAAAATGAAAAGAAGGTATGGAACATTACTCCTAGCAGTTGTTTTCATCATCACTTCAGCTCTATCTGGATGTGGAAGCAAAGCTGCATCAGAGTCTAGCAGTACCCCATCGGTAGCTGCTGTATCTACAGCAGCTGCTGCAGCTACTACAGCAGCTGGTATTGACCCAAAGACTTTAAAACCTGAACACTTGGTTTTTGTTTTTATGGGCACAATACCAAAAAACTTGGAAGCAGTTAATGCTGAAGCAAGCAAATATTTAACAGAAAAGATAAACGCAACAATAGAAATTCGTCCGATTGAATGGGGTTCATACACTAATAAAACAAATCTTATGTTTGCATCCAGAGAAAAATTTGATTTAATGTTTACTGCATCATGGATGCAGGAAGCTTCCCAAGCTGCAAAAGAACAGATTCTTCCAATTGATGATTTACTTAAGGATTATGCTCCTGATTACTTGGCTACAATTCCTCTAGATGTAAGAGAAGCTGGATTCATAAACGGTAAAGCATATGGATTAACAGGCAACAAAGAATGGGCAGCTGATAAAGGTTTAGTATTTTCTAAAGAAATAGCAGATAAATACGGTATAAGCTCAGAAACAATTAAAACAATGAGTGATTTAACTCCTTACCTTGAAAAAATTAAAGTTGGCGAACCAGGCATGGTTCCACTACAAGCTAGATCCGCTGATTCACCAATGGTAGGTCAAATGTCAAATAATGCATATGACGTACTTGGTGATGGACCTGGCGCAATAAGCAGAGCAGCTGCAGATACAAAAGTTGTAAATATGTTTGAACAAGCAGATTTCATGGCTGCTGCTAAATTAGCCCGTGAATGGTTTACAAAGGGTTATTTCAATAAGGATGCAGCGTCAGTAACTGATATGACATATTTAGCAGTAAAAGCTGGTAAAGCAGCTGGCTATAATCAATCAGGAAAACCTGGTTTAGCATTCCAAGAAGGTCGTCAAGCTGGTAAGGAAATGATTTATATACCATTAGACAAACCTTATATGACAACTGGTGATGCTGCAAGTGCTATATTAGCTGTTCCAACTACAGCATCAGATCCAGCACGTTCAGTAATGTTTGCTAACTTGTTACATAAAGACAAATATCTTGTTAACCTAATTAACTGGGGTATTGAAGGTAAAGATTACGTAAAAGAATCTGATAATGTTATTAAATACCCAGATGGAATGACTGCAGCAAATTCTACTTATAACTTGAACATGAATTGGCTGATGGGAAATCAATTACTTGATTACACTTGGAAAACTGATGATCCAAAGTTATATGAACTGTATAAACCATTCAATGACAGTGCTGAAAGATCAAAAGCTCTTGGTTTCACTTTTGATACAACTAGTGTTAAGAATGAAGTTGCAGCATATAACAATGTAGTACTCCAATACACTGGAGCTATATACACTGGATCATTAGATCCTGAGGTAGTAATTCCTAAGTTCGTAAAAGCTTTAAAAGATGCTGGAATGGATAAAGTTATCGCTGAAAAGCAGAAACAACTTGATGCATTCGTAGCAGCAAAAGCTAAATAAATAATTAATTAATACTACTTATTAAAAGGTGGTTGCCACAGCTAGCTTGTGTCAGCCACCTTTTAATTATAGAGGGATGAGATAATTATAGCTATTCTTTTTTGAGAGCCCCTTATGCTAAAGCATAATCAGAGTAGCAAAAATTATACAATCGGTTTTATTACATCCTCATATAGTCCGTTATAATATTTAAAATCAAAAAAACATTACAAGGGAGCATGTTATGGTAAAGTTTGCAGACAGATATTTAAAAGTATGTCCATGGGAAGTTATTGAAGAAGGTTTTAAACAGGAATATAGCCGTGTTTCTGAGTCAATATTTTCTCTTGGTAACGAATATATGGGAGTACGAGGATACTTTGATGAAGGATATAGTGGAGACCAACTGGTCGGAAGCTATATGAATGGGGTATTTGAGGAAGAAAAAATAACTCCTCTTGGTGATTATAAGAGTATGGTGACCAATACTAGTTATATGATTAATACAGTAGATTGGCTCTATACCAGAATTACTGTAGATGAAGAGACTCTTGATTTAGCCAAATCAAAGATTACTAATTTTATACGATGTTTAGATATGAAAAGAGGAATCTTAACCAGAGAATTTATATGGAGTACCACTTCAGGAAAAAATATAAAGATTTCATTTGTACGCTTTTTGAGTATGTCAAATTCCAAACTAGGCTGTCAGCAAGTAAGTCTTGAGGCTATAAATTTTTCGGGGAAGGTAAATGTTAAAAGTGCTTTAGACTTTTCGCCAATTCATGAAACAAGTAAAAAGAATTTATGGAATTGTGTTAAAAAGAGTAAAGAAGAAAATATTATTGGTATTCTAAGTAGAACTTCGGTAAGTGGGCATATGATATTATCGGCTTGTCAGATAAACAATATTCCACAGGAGGATATGCAGTTAATAGATGAAGATAAATGCATAGGTTTTAATTTTAATATGAATTTATCACAAGGTGCTAAAAAGAGCTTTGAAAAAATGGTTGTAAACCATACAGAAAAAGATGGAACAGTAAGCATTGAAAAGACTTGGAAAGATGGTATGGAAGCAGCTATTAGATTTTGTACACTTTCATATAATGCTATATTGGAGGAACAAGTTAGATATTGGTCAAATGCCTGGGATAATTCAGATATTGTTATTGAGGGAGATCCAGAAAATCAGCAAGGGATAAGATATTGTATATTTCAGATGCACCAGACCTATCACGGGGAAGACCCAAGTTTAAATATCGGTGCAAAGGGACTTACTGGAGAGGCTTATGGTGGTAATGCTTTCTGGGATACAGAAACTTATTGTTTACCTTTCTATATTTTTAACAACCCCAAAGCAGCTCGTAATCTACTTGAATATAGATATAGAACTTTACCTAAAGCAATAGAACGAGCAAAAGGTTTGGACTGTGAAGGTGCATTTTATCCAATAGCTACACTAGACGGTAGCGAAAACTGTGCTTTGTGGCAGCATTCAAGTCTACAGCTTCAGGCAAGCACTGCTGTTGCGTATGGAATATGGCATTATCAAAAAATCATGAGGGATAAAACTTTCTTATATTCAAAGGGAATTGAAATATTATTGCAAGTAAGTAGAATGCTTGCAAGTCGAGGTCAATGGAGCCAAAAGACAGGAGAATTCGGTTTTTATTCTGTAATGGGACCTGACGAGTTTCAAATGATGGTTAATAATAATTGTTATACAAATATAATGGGAAAGAAGACCTTCGAATATACTTTAGAAGTTTTCGAGGAAATGAAAAAGGATAATAGTCAACAATTATTAGAGATCTGTGAAAAGTTAAAGATAAGAGATGAGGAACCAGAGACTTGGAAGACAATGGCTGAAAAAATGTTTATTCCACTAGATGAGGAAACAGGTCTATACGAGCAGCAGGATGGTTTCTTCAACTTACCTCATATTGATATAAACTCAATTCCTGTCATAGATTTTCCACTGTATCACAATTGGTCTTACGACAGGATTTATAGAAATGACATGATAAAACAGCCGGATGTTTTAATGTTTATATTCCTATATAACCAAGAATTTTCTAAGATTACTAAAAAAATTAATTATGAATATTATGAACCAAGATGTATCCATGAATCCTCACTATCTCCTTCTATTCACTCGATTTTTGCTTCTGAATTAGGTAAACACCAGGAAGCTTTTGACTTCTTTGGGTTTGCTACACGTATGGATCTTGATAATTATAACCGCAACACTCGTGAAGGACTTCATACAACTTCAATAGCTGCAGCTTGGATGAATATAGTATATGGCTTTGGAGGCATGAGATCGGATGGAGCTAAACTTTCATTTAATCCGTCTATTCCCAAAAGTTGGACTTCATATCGCTTTAATATTTTATATTTAGGCTATCACATTAACGTGAAGGTATCAAAAGAAAATGTTGTCTTCAAAACTTTGAGTGAAGCCAACATTGAAATTGAAGTTTACGGAGAGAAAATTATAGTGGGTTCTGAAGGTTTGGCTATTGAGATGCCAGGTTATTGGAGAGGCTAAAGTTTATAAATAAAATAAAAGCGAATAAAGGTGGGTGATATTTTGTCCTGGAATGTAGAAGACGTATTATTTGAAAAAGAAAAAACAGAATTAAATGGTAGTAAGTTCCTTCAGGGTAACGGGTATATGGGCTACAGAGGCACCTTAGAGGAATTTACAAAGGAACAACTTGTAGCATGTAACTTATTGGGTATTTATGATAAAGTTGGTGACAATTGGAGAGAGCCGATTAATGCGCCGAATGGGCTTTTTACAAAGCTATATTGTGATGATAGATTAATGAGTGTTTTAAGCAGTGAAGTTAGAGAACATAAACAGGTACTTGATATAAAAAATGGGTTACATAAAAGAGAGTCTGTCATTAAACAATCTGAAGATAACCTTATAACAATTAAATCTGAAAGATTTTTAGGGCTTGAAAATATACATCTGATTTGTATGAAATATAGCTTTAAAGCTTTAAAGGAATGTAAAGTATGTATTGAAACAGGTATTGATGGCGATGTATGGGATATTAACGGACCACATCTTAAAAACGTAAAGGCTGAAATCTATGAAAATTTAATTGCTTTAAATTCCAAAACAAGTGAAATGAATTGCATTATAGCTGTTAGCGAAGCGATTGATATGGATTTTATCGGAGAACAGGATATTGAAACTGATGAGAAGTCAATAATCAGAAGGATCACTGTTTATGCAAAACCTGAAATAGAGTATACCCTGTATAAGTATGTTTCCATATTTACAGTCAATGATGGGGTAGTAAATCCGTCCAGAGCGGCATTTGAATCTTGTTTAATAGCTCTTGAAATGGGATATGTCAATATTTTTACTCAAAATTGCAGTATCTGGAAAGAACGTTGGGAGAAGTCTGATGTGGAAATATGTGGAGATGAAGAGGCACAATTAGCGCTACGATATAGCATATATCATTTACTTTCTATAGCACCTACGCACACAGATAAAGCTTCAATACCTGCAAGAGGTTTATCTGGGCAGGTATATAAAGGAGCCGTTTTTTGGGATACTGAAATGTTCATGCTACCCTTTTTTATCTATACAAATCCAGAAATAGCAAGAAATCTATTGATGTATAGAGTAAATACTCTTGAGGGCGCCAGAAGAAAGGCTCTTGAATATGGATATAGAGGCGCTTTTTATGCATGGGAAAGTCAAGATACAGGGGACGATGCTTGTACACATTTTAGTGTAACCGATGTTTTTACAGGAAGGCCCATGCGTACATACTTTAGAGATAAACAAGTACATATAAGTGCTGATGTTGTATATGGTATCTGGCAATATTATCTTGCTACTGGAGATCAAAGTTTATTGCTAGATGGAGGAGCTGAAGTAATACTTGAATGTGCACGATTTTTCTTCTCTTATTCTTATTTTAATAAAGATAAGAATAGATATGAAATATTGGATGTAACAGGACCTGACGAATATCATGAAAGAGTGAATAATAATGCATATACAAGTATGATGGTCAAATATACCCTTGAGGTTGCCATAGAAACTTTAGAATTGTTATATAAAAACTATCCTTTGGTTTATAATGAACTAATTTTAAAAATTAGCTTTCGGAATGAATTAGAAAATATTAAGGATATGGAAAAATTACTTTTTGTGCCAAAACCAGATAGAGAGTCAGGTATTATTGAGCAATTTAGTGGATATGAAAAATTGGAAGAAGTAACTTTGAAAGTATTAAAGGAGAGGGTGCTTAATCCAAATGAGTATTTTGGCGGAGGAAATGGACTAGCAACTACTACAAAAATTCTAAAACAGGCCGATGTAGTTCTAATTCTAAATCTGTTTAAAAATAGATATTCCTGTGAAGTGAAAAAAGCAAATTGGGAGTATTACGAGCCAAGAACAGAGCATGGATCGAGCTTGAGCTCTTGTGTTTATGCGATGATGGCTTCTGAAATTGGAAATTCTGAGTGGGGTTATAAGTACTTTATGAAAACTGCCACAATTGATTTATCAGGAGAGTCCAAACAATACGTTGGGACCCTATATATTGGCGGAACTCATCCTGCAGCAAATGGTGGAGCCTGGATGGCAGCTGTTTTGGGTTTTGCAGGAGTCAGCTTTAATGATCAAATAATAACGATTATGCCACAACTTCCGGAAAAATGGGAATCAATTGCCTTTAATATTAGTTTGCAGGGGCAGAGCTTTTCAGTACAAGCGGGTAAAACAGGAGTTAAAGTTAAAGCATCAAATACAAATTCAAAAAATGTCCTTTTCAATATTTGTGGTCAAGTGAAAGAATGTAAAATTGGACATGAGATATAAAAAGTCTTCTTTATAAAGTATAATATTTGGAGGAAATTAAATTGTTGGATAATATTAAAGGCGCAATATTTGACTTAGATGGAGTAATAGTTGATACTGCAAAATATCACTATTTAGCATGGGCAAGACTTGCAAAGGAACTGGGCTTTGATTTTACTTTACAGGATAATGAGAGATTAAAGGGTGTAAGCCGAGTAAAATCTCTTGAAATTCTGATTGAAATAGGAGACAAAAACTTTAGTGAAGCAGAAAAAAATATCATGGCTGAAAAAAAGAATAACTGGTATGTAGATTATATTAAGGAAATGGATGAATCAGAACTTCTTAGAGGTGCAAAGGAGTATATTATGCAACTCAGAAACCAGGGTGTTAAAATTGCTTTGGGCTCGGCAAGTAAAAATGCACCTATGATTCTTGAAAATTTAAAAATTGTGGAGCTGTTTGACGCTGTTATTGATGGAAACAGGGTTTCAAAAGCAAAACCGGATCCAGAGGTTTTTATTCTTGGAGCTTTGGAATTAGGGCTAGAGTCAGCAGATTGTGTTGTATTTGAGGATGCTGAAGCCGGAGTGGAAGCTGCAAAGCATGCCGGTATGAAAGTTGTTGGTATAGGCGATAAAGAAATTCTAAAAGATGCTGATTTTGTTATTTCAGGACTATTTGAATTGCTATAATTTCCTTTATGGAACAGTAAAAGTTGGAAAGCCAGCGTCATTACAATATCATCTCTTGGAAGTGTTGCAACTATTATGGAACTAATAAAGGAACAAAAATAGTGTTCAAAGCATAAGAAAATAGCCTATACTATTACAGTATGGGCTATTTTTATTTTAGCTTTATAATAAGTTCATCCAATAGAACCTCATCCTTTTTATCCATATTATGAAGTCTTTCAAAAAGTATAACATTTAGATTATTTTGGAAGGGGCTTTTTATAAAGATATTAGTTATAATGATTATAAAGGAATTACTCCGATGCATTGTTATTTGAGAAAGCAAAAAATAAATTGGAGAATCATGAAGTTCTAATGTTAAGGAGTTAATATAATGGGTGAAATTTGTGATAAGTGTGGTAATGATAAAAACAAAAATGGGAATGCGAGGTATGTTTGGCGAAGGATGAAGCAGCGGCAACAGCTACTTTTACCGATAGAATATTTTTTCCACAAAGAGCTAGAAGAGGTATGCTTAGAAGGAAAATAGAATCTAAATTACTAAACAAAGTTTTATTTGGTCTTGTGATTTCGTGCGCAATAATCGTATTTTTATTTTTTTATACATATAAATTTAAGGAAAATGCAGTAAATATACTTGTCAAAATATTACCACAGAACCAGACTTCATCATATGTCCTTGGACAGTATAAATCAATAAATGAATTACATGTGTTAAAAATTAACAAAGCAAATAATAAAGTACGCAAAGTTTATCGGGGAAATAAAAGTCGGCTGTGAAATTAAATCAGTCCAAAAGGAGATAAATAAATTCTCTATTGTTTTATCAGAACCTTTTGTTGTAGAACATGAACTCAACAGAAACGGTGCGTGGGAAGGTAAAGAAGGTACTTGGAATAATTTCACCCCAGATGATGAAGGAAAATTTACTAATGAACAAAAGAAAATGATTGAGAAAAGACTTATTGACGAGTTGAAACAAGAAGATAAAAAGCGAAATAACGAACTAGTTGAAGATTTACTTGCAAAATTTGGTACAAAGAAGGATTCATTTAGTATTACATATGTAAAAAAATAACGCATTTTTGTTATAAATATGTGCCGTTATGTCCTAAATCTATAGCCAGCACCCCAAACAGTTTCGATATATTGGGGATTTGAGGGTTTAGTCTCAATTTTCTCTCGTATTTTTGCTATATGGACAGTAACAGTCGCAGCGTCACCCAAAGAGTCTAAACCCCAGATTTTTTCAAATAAATCTTCTCTATCAAATACTCTGTTTGGATTTTGAATAAAAAACGATAATAGATCAAATTCTTTCTGCGCTAGGTTTATTTCTTTGTTATTTACAAACACTCGCCTAGAATCCTTTTGGATTTCCAGACCTCGGACAGTGAAAGTATTGGTATTAGTACTACTTCCGTATTTGTTTTTCATTCTGTCATGTTTTGCAATATGAGCATTTACTCTTGCCACTAATTCTCCAGGACTGAAAGGCTTTGTAACATAATCATCTGCTCCAAGGCCAAGGCTTCTAATTTTATCAATTTCTTCTTTTTTTGCAGACACTACAAGAATTGGGATGTCTATCTTATTTCTCATGCGTCTCAATATTTCTAAACCATCTATTTCAGGCAGCATAATATCAAGAATTAAAAGGTCAAAAACCTCTTCTTCTAAGCATTTAAGGCCAGTGAGCCCACTCGAGCAAACTTTTACAACAAAATTACTCATTTCTAGATAATCTCTTTGGAGCTCAGAAATACTCTCGTCATCTTCGATTATAAGAATTTTTTTCATTTCCATATTTAAAACACCTCTTCTTAAAATTGAACTACATTGAACTACTAAGGAGCGATTAAAATATTATCCTAGGAAACCTTCTTAAGGGATATCATAATACTTGTTCCGGTGGCTTTATCACTCCTAATCCAAATCTTTCCTCCATGTCCTTCGATGATTTGTTTCGCGATGGCTAAACCTAATCCGCTTCCACTAATATTGCTGCGAGCTGTGTCAGCTCTATAAAATCTGTCGAAAACATATAGAAGGTCTTCCTTGGCTATGCCCGAACCATTGTCTTGTATTTCAACTATTATATCTACTTTGTTCTCACGGAGAAGTATTGTAATTTCACCTTTTTGCTTATTCATATATTTACGGGCATTGTCTAAGATGTTGTTTATTACACGCTTAAGTCTTTCACGGTCAATAGAAACAAATTTAAACTGTTTTAACTCACTTACAAAGGCTAATTTGATACTCACTTTCTCAAGGTCTGGTTCGTTTTCTTGGATGCAGTCCTCAAAGTACTTAACAATATCTGTTTTCTCAAAATTAAAAGGAATTTGGTTTAAATCAAGCTTAGAAAATAAGAGTAAATCATCAATCATTACATCCATATTAGTTGCTTTTAAATAAATAGTTTTCAAGTACTTTTCCCGCTTTTCAGGAGTATTGGCTACACCGTCAATAATTCCTTCGACATATCCCTTAATAGAAGTGATAGGAGTCTTTAAATCGTGGGATATGCTTGAAACAAGCATCTTTCGGTTGTCATCATACTTCAAATGAGTGTTAACAGACTCCTTTAGCTTTAGGCGCATTTGTTCAAAAGAATTACTTAAGTCTCGTAGCTCTGAATCGCCATCAACTACTACTTCATGACTAAGATTTCCAGAGCTTATTTCTCCTGCAGCAGTTTTTAATCTGTTGAGAGGTTTTATTAAGCTTTTTGAAAAGTATAGGGAAGAGACTATATTAGTTATAAAAAATGAAATTAGAAATACAATTGGAACAAATATTATAAAAATGTTAGCAGTAGAGCCGTTTTTGCCTAAGTTGGAAAGTAAAATAATATCACCTGGGATATCGTCTTTGAAAATGAGGGGTAAAACTTTTACTATGTAAGTTAAGCCGTTTAATTCGATAGTATCTTTTGAAACACTTGAGTCCTTTTCAGCAAGACATTTTTGCAAATCAATTGGGTCTAATATTTTAGTAAAAAAAACAGGTTCATTCTTTTTGATTACTATAATCTCCGTACTTACAGTAGCAAATTTTGCTGCATAATAATCCTGGAAATCTTTGTTAAAAAGCTGTTCCGGGTTACTCTGCATAGAACTTCCTTCTGTTTTAAACAATTCTGTTCTTATATCAATTGTCTTCGATATTTGTTCATAGCTTAAATCTCTGTCTAAAATTCTAGAAGAGACAAATAGAAAAATAAAAGAGGCTACAACTGTTATTAATACAGGAATAACAACAATTGCAGCATTTGATATAATTAATCTTTTTTTAAGACCCATTTCGTTTACCTTTACTTCCCTTAAGGTTTACAAATCCTTTTTATCAAACAAATAAAATCCAGCTGTAAATGACATTATACCATAGCCTGCCATGATGAGAAACATCCTTAGGATTTTTAAAATAGGGATATTGTCTGCTATCCAAAGGTTATACCAATCAAGCGTAGAGGTTATAAATAGGCTTGAATATTGAGAAAAAACATATCCAAGGACTTTAAAAGCAAGGAAAAGGATGATGCAAAGGAAAAAAGTTGCAGATCCACTTCGAAATAAATTTGCAAGCATTACAACTACTAAAATTAAGGTTATTATTGGTATAAGAGTTACAACATAAGCTACTAGAATTCTAACAAAACCTGTTGCGGAGAGAGAGGCTGTATTAAAAATGAAGCCTGTTAAGGTCGATAAAATCATAACTATAAAGAGGTTGGCCAAAACAAAAAATGCAGTAGCAGCTATTTTTGCGGAAAACAATTTAATTCTAGTAACAGGACGAGTTAAAGCTATTTTCATGCTGTTTTGTGAAAACTCTCCAGTAAACACATCAATTGCTACCAGTGCTGTAAATAAAGGAAGAATAGTATTAACAAATAAGGTTAATACAGTAATAGGAAATTCCAAACTACTGACGCCCCTGATCCCAAAGCCATTTCGTACTCCAATTACAATTAGTTGACTTAAAACAATAACTACAAGAGATATAATAATCACAACAACAGCTTTTTTCTTTTTATACATTTTCTCAATTTCATTTATAAATGCTGCTTTAAATCCTTCCATTATTGTCAACCTCGCTTATAAAATAATTTTCAAGTGAAGCATAGTTCATTAGAATATTTTCCATAGTATCAACACTTAAAAGCTTTCCGTCAAATATAATACCGATTCTGGTACATGTTAACTCAACATCATGAATCAAATGGCTAGAGATAAAGAAGGTGGTTTTTTCAGTTTCTGAAAGTCGTTTAATAAGTTTTCTCATTTCAACCATACCCTCAACATCCAGACCGTTTAGAGGTTCATCAAGTATTACAAGCTCAGGTCTTGAAAGTATAGCAGCAGCTATTCCTAGCCGTTGCTTCATTCCCAAAGAAAAGTTTCTTGATTTTTCATTTTTATATTTAAAAATTCCTGTAATTTCAAGGACTTCATCGATTCTTTTATCATCTATATCAGTATAGTATCTGGAAAACTGTCTTAAATTTTCATAAGCGGTCATAAAGGAATACGATTCAGTTGTTTCCACAATGCAGCCTGTCTTCTTCATCGCCTGCTCGTAATCAGTAAGGATACTGTGACCAAACATTTTTACGTCCCCGCTATCAGGCTTCATTAGGCCTGTCATAACCTTCATCGCAGTTGTCTTTCCTGCACCATTAGGGCCAAGGAAACCGAAGATGTCACCTTTAAATATATCAAGGTTTATGTCAGTAATTCCGCGACTGTTCTTATACTTTTTTGTAAGTCCAATTATTTCAAGTACCTTTTCCATGTTTTTATGCTCCCTTAAAAAAATCTGCCGTGGGTCCAAAACCCACGGCATTAATGGTTAATTAATCAAAAACTCTTACGAAGTTACCATCATTTTTAGCATCTTGTTGGCCTGCATAGAAATTAATATTTCCACTTTGCATATTCCAACTGATATTTCCCATTTGACTTTCCCCATCGGATGATTTGAAGTTAAATTCTGCAAAATAACCATCTTTCATTTCTGCATCAAAGGTAAAATCTTCTTTAGTATATTCTGAAGCATATTGTGCTTTATACTCTTCATAATATCTTCCCTCAATATTTGTATCACTTATTCCTGCAATTACTACAAATCTCTCACCAATTTTTATAAATTTGTCGTCTTTTAATATGACAATGTCATTTTTATATTTTCCAATGAAGCTCTTTGATACTGTTTTACTATCAGGAGCTACTTGAATATTTTTTTCAATCTTTTTACCTGTTAAATCAGGTTTTGTAATAACTGTTGAATTTACATCAGTAACTCGTACCAAAAGATCAAGACTTATTTCATGTATAGTTCCTGACTTGTCTTTTCCTGAAAGGGTAGCAGAAGCTAATACGCTTTCCAACAATCCATTTTTGTCTGTTTTTGCAGAAGCTTTTACGCTTTTAATAAAAATGTCTTCTGTAATCTGGGAAGTTGGTAGGTTTTCTTCAACCATACTTTTATCTTGTACAAGGCCTGGTTTTACAGCCATCATTGAACTTGTAGATAATGTTTGCTTAAATCCAAAGGAAGCTACAGCATTTATTAAAGCAGGAATTTGTGCTTCACTAAGCGAACCGGATAGTTCTTTGGTACCATCTGCATTATCGTTTACGATTACATAGTCCTTTAGACTCCCAATCACAGCATCTACAATCTTTTCAGCATCCTTCGCCGTATCTTCCTTAAAAGGATTTTTATTTATAGCATCATAAGTATTACCCTTATCACCAGTCATTTCTGTTACATAATATGTGTCGTTGTCATTATTATGTGAAATATATGTGTCTTTGTCAGTATAGTTGAATGACTCTTGCTTTTTACCAGCCTTATCTTCTGATGTAATTATTGATTCTGACTTTTTGTTCACACTATCTGCTTTTGTTATACTGGTGTTTGATGTAAGTAAACTGCCATTATCTTTCACGGAAACAATAGTTTGTAAAGTATAACTTTGAGATTTTTCAATTAAACTCTCCGCTGTGAATTTCAAGGCATCCTTTGCCTGGTCATATCCGGTTTTTGTAGATATGTCTGCAAATGCAGTTGTTACAAGCATAGTAGCTCCTATGCAAAAGCTCAGAACCATTATCGCTTTTTTGTTCTTTAGCATTGTGCTCAATCTCCTTATGTTTATTTTTAAGAAAGTACTTCCTTAATACTATTGTATATGATATTTGTTGATTTCCTCTAAAGTAATTATTAAGAAATTATAAACTATTAAGATAATTATAACAACATTCCCACTAAGAATAAAGTAGGCATCTCTAGAGGATATGAATTAAATGAATGTTGACAAGTTGAAGACTAACGCTGAAGACTTTCATATTAGAGCTAAATCTTGACGCAAGAAGCAGCTTTCTTCGTGCGTCAAATTATTATAGGTCTGCGATGACATGTTTATCTCCTAAGGATAAAATGCATTATGAAAACTGGAAAAAGGCAAAAGAATGCTTTGAAAAAGGCTTCTTACCATGTTACTTTTTACAACCAACAGCTAATAAGGAAAAACTCCCAACTTTGATTGTCGTTACTGGCGGAGAAGGGACGGCAATGGAAATGTATTTTTGGTGTGCACCTGAAGGCTTAAGAAGAGGTTATAATGTGCTTCTCTGTGAATTACCCGGAAATATCAGTACTGTGTATTTAAGTTCTGAGCTCACACTGAGAGCAGATACAGAAGTCCCTATGAAGCAGGTGATGGATTACTTATATACAAGGCCAGAGGTTGATATTGAAAAAATTGCATTAATTGGATATAGTGCTGGAGGATACTTCGCAGCAAGAGCAGCCGCTTATGAAAAAAGGATTAAGGCACTAATTACTGATTCCCCATTACGTGATATATATATAATGTTTACTGCTGTTTTTCCTAAAATATTATTATCACGAAAAACATCTTCATTATTGGCGTTTATAATAGAACATTTTACGAGTAAATCAGATAAGGTAACAATTGATTTACTATTATGGGAATCCGGAATTGAAGTTTTTGCCGATTTCATTGAATTGGTAAAACAAGTTAATTTAGAAGGAATTGAAAAGGACATTATATGCCCGACTTTGGCACTTGCCAGTGAAGGAGAAGGCCAAACATTCCTAAATCAGGCTAAATTGTTTTTTGATAATATATCTTCCACTAAAAAGAAAATGAAAATATTCACTAAAAAGGAAGGTGCAAGTGCACACTGCCAAATAGATAACATTAGCCTTGCAAGTAAAACAATATATGATTGGTTAGACGAGATTTTGTGAAGAAATATTTAATAAAATAAGATATGGATAAGAGCTTCGGATTAAAAAGCAGCTCTTATTATGATATAGTAATTACCATAAAAATGCCCACTATAAATGAGAAAGTAATTACAAAGCTCATTTATAGTGGACATTTTTCCCGTAGAATGAACACGACTTAACAGTATTTATGCATTACATTATATATCTCTACTACAACGTCAATCCTTCTTTGCTAGACTCATTCCATAATCATGTGCAGCGATAATTCTATCTGTATTTTCTTCATATTCGGTATCAATTACTTGCAATTCAGGGTGGGATTCCAAGTAAGCGAATGTCTTAGCAATACCTTCCTTAAAAGACATCGTTGCCTCGAATTCCAGTGCCACACTCTTTAGCTTGCTGTTGTCGAATACAACGCTGCTGATTTTGTCTCCATTGAGGTTGCCCAGTTGATCTGGCATAAAGGCTACAATGAATTCGCTTGAGATATGTACTGGTTTGGGTTCAACTCCAATAACTTCTGCAATCTGATTGAGAACCTCATCCCATGTCATTACTTCGTCCGATGTTATATGGAAGGCTTCTCCTATTGCCTTTTCCTTACCCATCAATCCTACGATTCCTTTTGCAAAGTCTGTGTTGTGTGTAATCACCCATAAGGATGTTCCGTCTCCAGGTACTATAATACGTTTGCCTTTACGCATTCTGTCGATAAGTGACCATGGTTTGAGCCAGCTTACTAATACATATGGAATAATCGTATCACCATAAGTGAGGGAGGGACGGACGATTGTCACAGGGAACCCATCTTTTTTATATGCTTCCATCATAATCTTTTCACACTCAATTTTATTACAGGAATATTCCCAGTAGGGATTTTCGAGAGGCATATCCTCAGTAACCAGATAGTTTTTGGAGGGACGCTGATACGCAGACGCCGAACTAACGAAAATATACTGGGTTGTCTTTCCCATAAAAAGGCGGATGTCTCTCTTAGCTTGTTCAGGAGTAAAGATAATCCAGTCTATGATTACATCAAAAGTGTGTTTCCCAAGAAAACTCTGTACACTCACCTCATCATTTATATCTCCATACTGAATTGTAGCGCCTTTCATGATAAACTCTTTGTAATCTCCGCTGCCTCTGCAATAAAGATATAAATCATGACCCTGCTTGAGAAGAAGTTCTGTTGCCGCTGTGCTGATATTACCTGTACCGCCAATCATAAGAATCTTCATATTAAATCACTATTCCTTTATAAGCATTTATTAATCTATAAATTCAGCCATCGTCGTTTTAAACGCCCGCGTGTTCAATTCTTCCAAAGACAACCCGTCGTATATTTTGTTAAAAACCTCAAGTGCCCAGGGACCGGTGTAGCCCATATTATGCACGCAATTTATAAAGCCTTTGATATCAAAGTCACCCTCTCCGCAGAATAATCTTCCCGATGGATCATGATTAGGGCTACCGGGCAGGTTCCCGTCGTTAAGTTCAAGACCGACTAAATATTTCAAGGGAATACGGCTAATTTCCTCGAAAGTGATTCCAAGATTCACTTGTTGCACAATATCAATGATTATACCACCATTCTTAGCGCCTACGGTTTCCACCAAAGTTAATGCATCTTTAAGATTGTTAATCATAGAGGAATCCATAAACTCAAACCCGATTGTTGCGCCATAATTTTCTGCTTCTTTACATAACGAGGCGAAGGACTCAACTAATTTTGGCATAGGAGTTATTGTACGATAAAAATCTCCAATCTTGACATGTTTTGCTTGCAGTGCTTCAGAAGCCTCTAGCAATCTTTTTTTACGATTATCCGATTCCCATTTCCTACCGCCTTCAACAAACCAGTCAGTGAGAAATTCTAGTTCGATGTGTTTAATACCGTTGTCATCAAGAATTTTTTTCATTTCCTTCAGAGTTCTATTATATAGAATATGCTCTAAATCAGTATGCCATATTCCTATGCCTGTAAATCCTGCCTTAGCTGCAGATTCCACTCTGTCTTTAAAATCAAAACGGCTTATTTCACCGTCACCTGGAGCCATCCCGGAGCAAGACCAAAACAAATTCATCAATTCTACTTCTCTTTTCATAATTATCATCCTTTCAAATCAATATAATTTTTGCAGAAAAACACTACTGAAAGGTTTTTCAGACTTTTCTTTTTGATTTCAGACATTTATAACCCCCATGTACTCGATATCCCGAATGAATTGTCCTATCTAAATATAATTATTATACTCTAATTTTAAATATAGACAGCCTATAAATCAATGTATTATCCTACTTTGTATATAACAAAACTATCATTGGTCATCATAAGTGTATTTCAATATTGTATTTTATAATGTATACTTTAAAAGTAGCAATTTGAATTGTAAGCGTATTACGTAACTGCTAGGAGGTGTTTTACCTGAATAAAATCTCAGTAGATAAATTTAATCCCTATATAATCAGCGTACGTTATTTTAATGGTAAGGTGTATGAGGAAGGTAAAGTGTTTCCTGAAAGAAATGTATACGATTATGAACTAGAATACATTCCTGATGGAAATGGAACGATGGTGTTTGACGGAGTAGTGTATCCACTTCAAGGTGGAACTACTTTCTTTAGAAAACCTCATGACAAAAATTATGGTATTATGCCATATGAGTCATATCTAATAATTTTTGACGCATCGGGAAACTGTAGGAATAATAGTGATCAGTTTACTATAGGCAGAAAACGTTTCCAACCTCTGAAAGAAATTGATATTCCAATTCCTTCAGTTACAAGGTTTTTTTACAAAGAGAAAGTGGAAAGCATACTTAAGTGCATGCATATGGAGTTCATGCAATCAAACCCGCTTAAACCGCTTTTACTTAAGTCTTATTTTTATCAACTTATTAATGAAATCCTTTTACTTAATTCAAATCAAAAATGTGACTGTAATTTAAATTTAACACCTATAGTTCAAAAGAGAATTGAAATATGCATTAAATACATCAATGAGAATTTTAAGAGTGATATTGATATTAGCAAATTATCTTTAGAGTCAAATATAAGTCCAAGCCATCTGTATCGAGCTTTCAAACTAGCTATAGGACAGAGCCCTATTCAGTACATGTTAAAACTAAGAATATGCCACGCAAAAAGACTTCTAGTGCAAACTGAAAAAGGAGTTAAAGAAGTGAGCTATGAGTGTGGATTTGAAGACCCTAGCTACTTTTGCAAAATATTCAAGCAAAAAACAGGAGTGACACCACTATTTTTCAGAGAAACCTATCCGCTTAAATTTCTATAAATATTATACCAGAAAAGGTAAAAACACGCGTATTGTTTACCGTGCTTAAGCTATATATAATAACTTCAGAATGAATATGAGGTGTATAATGAAAAAACTGCTGCAATTTTTCAAGGATCTACCTATACAAAAAAAGATACTTATAACTTATCTTGGTGTAATACTTCTGCCGATTTCAATGCTAGGGTATTTCTCAAATAAAATATAAATGCTTTCAAATGTAATATCCAAACCAATAAGAAAATTGACAAAGTTCACAAAGAAAGTTACCAAAGGAGACTTAGACCTCCAGTTTATTGTGGAATCAAATGATGAAGTCGGTCAACTGGGAGAAGGACTTAATTATATGATTTTAAACATCAAACAGCTTTTGAATCAGATTTTACATGAACAGAAACAAAAGCGTTCATATGAATTGAAGCTTATTCAGTCGCAGATCAAGCCGCATTTTTTATATAATACTCTGGAATTAATATCCTCACTCTCTAAGCTCAACAGAACAGGCGATGTAATTAAAACATCAGAGTCTCTTTCCACCTTTTATAGGATAGCTCTGAGTAAAGGGAGCGATGTAATAAGTATAAAAAAAGAGCTTCAAAATGTACTAAGCTACCTAGATATTGTAAAAACACTTTATATAGATATAATTGATTATGAGATTAACGTTACAACAGATGTTTATGAATACCAAATAATGAAGCTGACTATCCAGCCAATTGTTGAGAATGCCATATATCACGGCATCAAACCCTTGAACCGTAAAGGAATGATTAGAGTTGACGGTTTTATTGAAGATGGGCTTCTTAAGATTAAAGTGATCGATAACGGAGCGGGTATGACTCAGGAAACGATAAATAATATATTAGATGGAAAATATGAAGCGATGAATAAGAGCTTTGGATTAAAAAGCGTTGACAGCAGGATAAAGTTATATTATGGAGATGCATATGGTATTGATATAAAAAGCAGCTCTGATTATGGGACTGTTTAAAGAAAATTTTTCATGTAAATAATTGGTCCTAGATGGGGTGTCGCCAACGAAACCGACAAAATCCCCTTTAAGAAATGAGTAGATGATTTACTTACGTGTGTGATATAATTAAATACGCAAAGGAGTGTGTAAAAGTGGAAGAAACATTAAAACTTATTTTGGATAAGATTAATAGCATGGATTTTAAGATAGGCAGTATAGATTCTAAGCTGAATAAACTTGAGGATCATGTACTAATTATAGAAAACAAACTAGACAACAACTCAAAAGCATTATTTGATGGGTATCAGCAATTATCAGAGAAACTGAATGTGCTTGAAAGTAAGGTAGACAATATTAACTCTAAAGTTGAAAAACAGGAAGTAGAAATTAGGGTTATTAAAGGTGGTAAATAGCATCTGTGCAGCTAGGGGCAAAGTAGAAAATACTTGCCTTTTTATTGTCAGTATAATGGGGTCAAAACCCTCGCCTTAAGGCGAAACCTTTAGGTCAACCTCCTGAGAGTTTAAAGAAAACTTCTTGTGGAACACTAAACAAGAGGTGATAAGATTTTGGAAAACTACAGGAAATCAGCACA
>DATCID010000233.1:0-4001 GCA_036507975.1 Ruminiclostridium sp. | reverse complement strand
AAAGGTATTCAACAGGCACCACATAGGTCTCTACTTAATGCTCTGGGTATGACAGAGGAAGAAGTTAAAAGACCACTAATAGGTATTGTTAGCTCGTATAATGAAATTGTACCAGGGCATATGAACTTAGACAAAATAGTGGAGGCAGTAAGGATTGGCGTTGCAATGGCAGGTGGAAACCCTGTAGTGTTCCCGGCTATTGCAGTATGCGACGGTATAGCTATGGGGCATCAGGGAATGAAATATTCACTGGCAACTAGGGAATTAATTGCAGACTCCACAGAAGCAATGGCACAGGCTCATGCCTTTGACGCACTTGTAATGGTACCGAACTGTGATAAAAATGTACCTGGACTTTTGATGGCAGCGGCAAGGGTTAACATTCCAACAATATTTGTAAGTGGTGGACCAATGCTGGCAGGAAAAGTGGGCGGTAAGAAGACAAGCTTATCTTCCGTGTTTGAAGCGGTAGGCTCATATGCAGCATGCAAAATGTCCCTGGAAGAGGTGCAAGAGTATGAAATGAAAGCATGTCCAACCTGCGGTTCATGTTCTGGCATGTTCACAGCTAATAGTATGAACTGCCTAACCGAAGCTCTTGGAATGGGTCTCAAAGGAAATGGAACTATACCAGCTGTATATTCAGCAAGAATACAACTTGCAAAGCATGCAGGTATGCAAATCATGGAGCTACTCAAAAAAGACATTAAGCCTAGAGACATTATGACAAGGGATGCATTTATGAATGCATTGACCATAGATATGGCACTAGGGTGTAGCACAAACAGTATGCTTCATTTGCCAGCAATTGCTCATGAAGCAGGCATCGAACTTAATCTTGATATTGCAAATACCATTAGTGCAAAGACACCAAATCTTTGCCATTTGGCACCAGCAGGAGACACATATATGGAAGATCTTGATGAAGCAGGAGGAGTATATGCTGTCATGAAAGAGCTTGACAAAAAAGGACTACTAAAAACAGATATCATTACATGTTCAGGAAAAACAGTAGCAGAAAATATTAAGGGTTGTATCAACACAAACGAGGATATTATTAGACCTATTGAAAGCCCATACAGCGAGACAGGTGGAATCGCTGTGCTAAAAGGGAATCTGGCACCAGACGCTTGTGTTGTAAAACGATCTGCAGTGCTACCGGAAATGATGAAACACCAGGGACCTGCAAGAGTATTTGACTGCGAAGAAGATGCTAATGCAGCAATTCTGGGCGGTAAGATTGTAGCTGGAGATGTAGTAGTCATAAGATATGAAGGGCCCAAGGGTGGTCCAGGTATGAGAGAAATGCTCAACCCAACTTCTGCTATCACAGGTATGGGACTCGGTAGCACTGTAGCACTAATAACAGATGGACGGTTTAGCGGTGCATCAAGAGGTGCATCCATAGGACACGTATCCCCAGAAGCTGCGGTAGGTGGAAATATTGCACTTGTTGAAGAGGGAGATACAATTTCAATAGATATTATGGAAAACACAATAAACTTTGAGGTATCAGAAGAAGAAATAGTAAAGAGAAGGGCAAAGTGGGTTCCAAGACAACCCAAAATTACAACTGGGTATTTGGCACGTTACGCAGCCTTAGTAACTTCAGGTAACAGAGGAGCAGTCTTAGAAATACCTGAAAAATAAAAAAAGGGGGCAATTTTTTTGAAGAAAGTAGCAAAATTAATTTCTAAGTATTTTGGTCTTATTATTATTATATTTATGGTACTTGGATTTGTAACACCAGGTTCCTTCAAATGGGTAACATCTAAAGTATTTGGGCAGTCTTTCATTAACATTTTATTAGGTATAATTATGTTTGGTATGGGTATGACATTGAGTTTAAACGATTTTAAGATAGTTCTAAAAAGACCTCTAGATGTTTTTAAAGGAACAGCAGCCCAATTCATCATTATGCCTGGAATTGCATTCTTGCTGTCTAAGGCATTTGGCTTAGAAGAAGCGCTTATGGTTGGTGTGGTATTAGTGGGTGCCTGTCCAGGGGGAACGGCGTCCAACGTTATTTCCTATATGGCAGGAGGAGATGTTGCTTTGTCGGTTGCTATGACCACAGTTTCCACATTGCTTGCACCATTTTTAACACCAGCGATTACTTATTTATTAATTAAAAAAACAGTAAGCTTTGACCCAGTAAATATGTTTATCAGTATAATACAAGTTGTTTTACTTCCAATTGCTTTAGGATTAATAGTAAAAGCAATTATAAAACAAAAGGCAAATGCTGTGGAGGATTATATGCCTGCAGTTTCTACAATTGCAATTGCCTGTATTGTGGGTGGTGTAATTGGAGCGAATTCAACAAAAATATTAAACTCCTTGGGTATAATTGTTATAGTGGTTATACTTCATAATCTATGTGGATATGCACTTGGTTATGGATTCGCAAAAATAACTGGCATGGATCGTAAAAAGAGCATTACGCTTGCTATTGAAGTAGGCATGCAAAACTCAGGTCTCGCAGCATCACTGGCAGCAAGTCAATTTGCGACAATGCCTTTAGCAGCAGTTCCAGCAGCATTATTTAGTGCTTGGCACAATATATCTGGTGCAATTTTCGCTTGGGTTGCAAGAACTCTTGAAGCAAAAAGATCTCAAACTCAAGATATGTAGAATAACTTGAAGTTAAATAAAATTACATTATAGACATAAATATAGACTAAACACTTGAGAAAAAGTGTTTAGTCTATATTTTTTTTTGTATATTTAGACAATAAGGGATTTGCTTTTTTTATTGAGGAATTGTAATATATGGTTATATATAAATTTATCTTAAAATATTTTAGGTGGTGAAAGATATGATGTTGCTGAACAATATGATGTTGCTGGACAATATGAAAAAAGTTGATAAGCAAAAATTTAATTGGGGAGAAATTTCATGGATACATGAACCAATTAACTCACCTAATAGACGTTTGAGCGTTGGACAAGTAAAAATTTATCCTGGATGTCAGCAAACAAAACATTTGCATCTTGGAGAGGAGCAGCTTTTTTATGTGGAGCAAGGACAAGGCACTTTTATTACAGATGGAAAAAAAGAAGATATTTGTAAATCCATGCTTTTTTATTGTCCGCCATATTCAGAGCATGAAGTATATAACATAGGGAAAGAGGACTTGATTTTCATTATAGCCTACATACCCATAAAATTAATTGAATTGGAAAAGCACTACATGATTACCAATGATAGAAATATACGCGATATGATTCCTATAGAAGTATTGCAAAACATAAAAGTTCAGCTGTCTGAACTTTTAAAGATTTCAATTCATGTTTATGATGCGAAGCATCAACTTCTTACGGAAGACGATGAGAAGAATGACTTTTGTAAAATATGTAATTCTGAGCAACGGTGTAATAAAACTAAATATGCCAGTGACGGTATTAATCAATTATCAGACTTGCTATATAGCTGTGAATATGGATTAACAGAGCTTGAGGTACCTATCACTTTAAATGATAATATTTTCGGCTATTTAAAAAGCGGAAGCTTTATATTAAACAAATACGAAGAAGTTGAGGAGAAAATTTCTCGAATGGGAGAAAAACTAGGAGTAGAACAAAATATTGTATTGAATGCTTATGAACAAATCCCCGATATTATTAAAAGTCGAATATATGTAATAGAAGAGTCCCTAGTAATTACAGCACAATTAATTGAAAAAATGCTGGAACGAAGTATTTTAGAGCATGAACTCATAGAAAAAGACAAAGAAATATTGATCAGTACAAAAGAAAAAATACAGTTAAAAGATGCACTGAAAAAAGCTAATGTTAAGACATATAATGATAAAATTTTTGCAGTTGGTTCAAGTATATCAAAGCAAATCATATATCCATATGACCTAGAAATTATCCTTGAAAATGCTATTAAGGGATTAGATATAAAAGAAATAGAACAGTGCATTAATAACTATAGAAATTTGTATATTGATAGTGAAAGTATAGTCCGAGAAATGATTATTGTTTTATCCAGAACG
>DATCID010000232.1:0-5384 GCA_036507975.1 Ruminiclostridium sp. | reverse complement strand
GCATATTGATTATAAAAGTCAATCCCGTCAAGCATGATGCCTCCACCAGTAAATTGTGGAAAGTTTGTATTTGCAATGGCTTTATCCCAGCCTTTAAAGACCATATCTCGGTACTTTAACCAGCCCGGTGTGCAAAACCATACATTTTCCCCTTCTGCTAATTTTTCTCGGTCCTCTACGGTGGCCACCATGTCTAAGCAGTTTTCCACTTGAGTCCGGGCAATGTAATACCCATCTTCTCGCATTTCTTCAATGACTGTATCAATTGTTCTGTATGAATCCTGCAAGTTGATATAGCAGTACTTGCCGCCGTAAACGACAATGATTTTTTTGGCCAGCTTTTTTGCTTTTTCTAGCTGCTCTTGCAATTGCTTTTCTAATTCCTGCGGCACCTGATGTAGTCCCGGTGCTGTATAAATGATCGCTCCGTCTAAAAAGCCAGTTTCTTTCAAGTAAGTCAGTTCTGGTATCATAACTCCGCAGGCTACAATGGCATAATCGCTAAACATACTATTTGTCATTTTATTTACCCCTGCCTCTCCACTAGTTTATTTCACAACAACTAACTGCTAGTTTCAATATAATTCTAAGTATAATACCCCTAAGGGGTATAGTCAACTGCTTTATCTACCTCAAATATTACATAATAAGTATTTTGCCCGCATTTATATCCCTTTCACCCTTGTATATGACACATACCGTATAGAAAATAAGATGTATACTTCCTTGCCAGAATGCCTATTTGAAATAAACGGCCGCCCATTGCACTCAATGAACTGCCCCCTGTCAAGTAGACAGATATAAAAATATAAACAGTTATGCAGCTAAGGTCTGATTTCGATATTCTATCGGGGTCAGACCTTTTAGTTTTTTCTGCAATCTTCTCATGTTGTAGAAATCCATATATTCATCAACTGCTTTTTTCAATTCTTCATAGGTGTGAAATTTTTCTAGATAATACATCTCGGATTTGATAATACCCCAAAAGCCTTCCATTGGCCCATTATCAATGCACCGACTGACCCGGGACATACTCTGAGTGGCATTTACACTATCCAGCTTAGTTTTAAACTGCCTATTGGTATATTGAAAGCCTCTATCGCTATGAAAGAGTGGCTCTGCTTTGGGATTTGCCGCTACTGCTAAGTCAAAGGTTTCAAAGACAAGCTGATTGTTATTGGAATGTCCAAGAACATAGGAGACGATACTTTTGTCACCTAGATCCAGTATTGCACTCAAATAAGCTTTCTGCCCATTCGTCAGTTTAAATTCCGTGACATCGGTCAACCATTTTTGATTTGGTTTCTCAGCCAGGAATTGTCTGTTCAGTAGGTTTTCAGCAGTTACTTGCGGTGTGCTTGGTTTATAATGATTTTTCTTTTTGCGAATAACAGAGTTCATGTTGACCAATTTCATCAACCGATAGATACGTTTATGGTTATACTGCTTACTTAGATTCCTGTTGATATTCATGGTCAAGCGTCGGTAACCATAAATTCCGTGAACCTCCGTGTATAACCGAATCATCTCTTTCAGAATGAATGCATTTATTCTATCGGATTCACTTTCTGGTCGATTAACCCATTTATAGTACGAAGAGCGTGCAATATCAGCTAAATTACATAATTCCGCTATTGGATGTCTCGCTTCTTCATGAAGTTCTTTTATGGTTATATATCTATATTCTTTGCGGACACGGCCATTTACCGCCTCCTTTCTACCTCGCTCAATTTTTTTAAAAAATCATTCTCCATTTTCAATCGTTTATTTTCAGCCTCAAGAAGCTTTACTTGTGCAGCTGACTTTTCTGCTTCACTCAATTCTTCAGAGCTTTTACGTTTGCCACGTCGGTCAATCAGTGCTTCATACCCCTGATCTCTGTATTTTTTCACCCAAGCATAAACCTGTTGATAGGAAACCTGGAATTGTTCAGAAGCCAACTGGTAATTATCACTGTTAGCAACACAGAATGCAACAATCTCTGTTCTTTCTTCATAGGTAGTGTTTCTTCCTTTGGTCATGCATCTATCCCCTTGCGCATATTGAGATTTAAATGTTTCATGACCATTGTACTTTTTTATCCAATTCTGGAGAACCCCATGTGCCGAAATATTATAGTTACTGCATATCTGGTCAAGTGATCCTATACCATTTTTGTAATCGCTAACTGCCCGCTGTTTTATTGTCTCAGGATAGCATTTATTACCACCTGAAGGTTGCAGACCTTGCATTCCTTCCATGTGATATTTTCGCAGCCAATCATGCAAAGTTCTTTTATGAATTTGTAATTCAATACAGATCTGAGATGTTCTTCTTTGACCAGAAAGATAATCTTCTATAGCTTTTAATTTTTCCTCAATTGGAACTTTTCCTTTTCGCCCCATAAAATATGCCCCCCTCACAGAAACAGTTTTATTATTTCAACTGTCTACTTTGAGGGGAGCATATCAAAACAGGCGGCTCTTTTCGTTTTAAACATCGTACGAGTATACTACCTTTTCATTCCTTTTCAAAAAAAGTCAAAAAGCTCTTGCCAATGTTGAACCATTCTGTTTCAAAATTTGAAGGACTTACGCGATTTCTTATCATATATTTACTCAAAGGATCTAACTCGCTTTTTCGATTAATGAATCGTTCCACAAAAGAATAGGGATAAATTATTAGTTTGGTATCATTACTTTTAATAAAGCCTTCACAATAAAACTCACTAGCCACAAATCCTTGTTTGCTTATAAACTCAACTGTAGCAAAAAAACTATTCTGTTTTTCTCCAACAGTCTGGAGTTTAGAAATTGCATAATAACAATAGTCATCATCCAGAAGTTTAAACTCTTGAGGGTCAAGCTTCTTAAAGCTTTTAAGACGTTCTGCCAGGTCAGAACTACGGTCAACAAGAGTTGAAATAGCCTCTGTTTCTTTAGGGTTTCGCACCGAGATTTGAACCATTAGGTTTTTAAATAGAATTGGAAAACCAAGATATATGTCTGAATTTATAAGTTTCAAGCGTGAAGAAACAGCTGCAAGAGTAATTACATTTGAATTAATCGTTAATAGGTTAGCATCAAGTAGTTGGTCAACAGTGGGCAGTTGACCAACTTTACTAATGCTTTTAAGGTCGCCTAGAATTTTGAGCATGAAGTACAAAATAAAACCAATAGCGAGAAATAAACCGAAGAGTAAGGCTGCTATGTCGACTGGAGAATAGTTATTCACCAGAAGATTAAGTACAATAGTAGTCCAGATAAGGATAGAAAAGGCTAATACAATTTGAGAAAAGGTTATAATGCTTATCAGGAATTTGTTTTTCTCGTTTATGATTTGTTCATATAAAATATATTTTTGAAAGACCTCTTGCCCAATGGACCCTTTATCAAGTAATAAGTTTTTTTTATAGGGTAAAGTGAAAATGCTCCATAGAATTTCCCGACTGCGTTGAACGTTGTGTGCGCTGTTCATCGAAATGAAGATAGAGATGAGACCAACAAGAGACAGTATACCTGAATTAATGACTAATAGTAAACCGATTGTTTCTCCGGTCATTTTATGCCTCCGTTACCAAGTTTAGGTATTTATAGTTTGCGCAAGTTTGCCATCTAACATACTGTCATATTAAGCGTTTAATCTTTTGAATATTAACCATCAAATCCAGTGACCACATATAAACAGTGAATCCGACTAAGAAAAGGGGGAGCACATTAATGTTCGTCCTTTTCTATAGACTTGATAACTTCTTATGATTAAGTGAAAGGTCCCTTAGTGAAGGAAGCATTTACGGCTTTTTACTAATATGGGGGCCAGTTTTATGGGGAGTAATCGGTTTGGCTGTTGGTTTTAGTATAGGACTAATGATTAAGTTAATAATAACTAAGAAAGATGATAATAGGCAGAAAAAGGCAACGGAAAGTTATATCAATCATTGAGTGTAAAGAAACTCAGGTGGAGATGGTTAAAGATTTACTTTGGGTCAATCACGCACTGGGTGTTAGAAAATTAAATCTGGGTAGTCATGAATAGTTCAATCTATTTCAAAGACCTGATCTTATTACAACTTAAGGAGGCTACTATGACTACATCAGATATGATTCATCAGCTTAGACTTGAACTGTGGAATTTAAATTATACCCAATGGAAAACACAGACACTTTTTTCTATCCAATGGTGGAGTATGTTTGCCCTCGTTGCTATTTTCTATGCTATCTGGTGGGTAATAGTAGACAAACGGCGGTTATCCCAAATACTCTTATTCGGGTCGTTCATAGCAGTAAGTAGAGTGGTTATGGATATTATCGGTTTCAACGCGATCCTTTGGAGTTACGACATTCGCTTGTCACCCTTTTCCCCTTGCCCTTTTCAGTATGATTTCACCATGATAGCGCTAGCTTTGATGGTGGTTTATCAGTATTGCCACTCATGGAAGAAGTTCCTTGTATGGACGGGAGTCGTTACAGGGATTATGTCTTTTGTATTCTTTCCCATACTAATTAAGTTTGGATTTCTAACGGTGTATCATTGGAGTTTATTCTACAGCTTTGTTCTGGTTTTCGGAATAGCTACATTCTCGCGGTGGGTGTTACTCGGAATCCTAAACCTTCAACAGAATCACGAATAGGCAAAAGATGAGTCAATAGATAATGTATAAACAGTTATTATAATAAGTAAATAACAACATTAAGAAAGAGATTTAAGAATATGAAAATAATTTCGTAATTATTATCTATTGGGCTTATGTTTGCGCTACTAGGATGCGGAACTGCAATAGCTACAAAAGAGACACCTGATCCTGCATCTTCAATGAAGGTAACAGGTCAATACCCTTTATCCTCAAAGAATCAACCTGAAATGTCTATGGATGAATTCGAACAAATTAAAAATGGTATGACTTACGAACAGGTAACTCAGATTGTTGGTGCGACTGGTGACATAGTCGTTGAAACAGGTACTCCTGGCAATCAGTTTTATACCATTACATATCAGTTCAAAGGCGAGGGAAATATGTTGGACAGTATGTGGACCAACCCCAATGCTCAGTTAATGTTTAAAGGTGGTAAGCTAACTACAAAGATTCAAACAGGAATAAAGAAATATAAATACCAAGAAACTGGCGAATTAAAGTGACTCTGAAAGTATTCGGGAACGGTGGAGGCCTTTTTAAAATATCAAGGCTTTATATAAGTTTTCAATATTTTGAGCTTGTATTCCTTTCATTGTTTGGATTCCTAAATTAGAAACTATAGTAGGATTAGTATACCGCACCCCGTTGTCAAGACACGATTTGAGAAATGTAAGTTATTCCTTTCTTAATTTCTATTTTCTCCATTCAGTGGATTTATTTAAGCAACTTGTTCTAAGGATTTTCCACAATAGACATTCATGGGTACATCGCC
>DATCID010000231.1:0-45147 GCA_036507975.1 Ruminiclostridium sp. | reverse complement strand
ATTAACGGTAAAGTGTAATGATATGCGTATGAATATTTTGGAAATGATCTATAATGCAGGTTCCGGGCATCCTGGCGGTTCTTTTTCTTCAGTAGAAATGTTGACAGTACTCTATAATAAAATTATGAAGCATGATCCTTCAAACTCAAAATGGGAAGAAAGAGATAGGTTTGTCCTTTCAAAAGGGCATGTTTGCCCCGCACTTTATGCTGTTCTTGCTGATTGTGGATATTTTGATAAAAGTGAACTAAATAAATTAAGAAAGTTCGGAAGTGTTTTGCAGGGACACCCGTATATGCATAAAACAAATGGACTTGACGTTTCATCAGGATCGCTTGGACAGGGCTTATCCGTTTCGGTGGGTATGGCTCTAGGTGCAAGAATTGATGCAGCAGATTACAGAGTTTATTGTCTGATGGGGGATGGTGAAACTCAAGAGGGGCAAGTATGGGAGGCTGCAATGGCTGCCGGACACTATAAGCTTGATAACCTTTGTGGAATTGTTGACTTTAATAAGCTGCAGATAGATGGAAGTGTTGAGAAGGTTATGAACATCAACCCTTACAAAGAGAAGTGGCTGGCTTTCAACTGGAATGTTATTGAAGTAGATGGACATGATGTGATAGCTGTTGAGAAGGCATATAAGGACGCGTCTGAATATAAAGGCAAGCCTACAATGATAATTGCACACACTGTTAAGGGTAAGGGTGTATCTTTTATGGAGAATGTAGCAGGATGGCATGGAGTCGCTCCAAATAAAGAACAGTATGAAGCTGCGATGAAAGAACTAAGGAGTAAATATTGATATAAAGGAGAAGGTACCTATGTTAAATGTTATTATTCAAAAAGATTTAGAAAAAATTGATATGAAGCCCACAAGAGATGGATATGGGGAGGGCATTATAGCCGCCGCAGAAAAAAACAAAAACATTGTTGCTCTGGGAGCTGATATAACCGGTTCAACAAGGGTGGATTGGTTCAGAGATAGATTTCCCGACAGGTTTTTCAGTATCGGAATTGCAGAACAGAATCAAATGGGTATAGCTGCAGGATTAAGTCTTGTAGGTAAGATTCCGTTTGTAACAAATTATGGAGTTTTTCTAGCAGGTAGAGCCTGGGATCAGATAAGGACTACAGTATGCTATAACAATCTGAATGTAAAACTTGGAGGTGCACACGGAGGAATCTCTGTTGGCGCGGATGGCGCAACTCATCAGGCTTTGGAAGAAGTAGCTATAATGAGATGCTTGCCAAATATGAAGGTAATTGTACCCGCTGATTCAATCGAAACCAGAAAGACGACTATTGCCGTGGCAGAAGCTAATGGACCATATTATATAAGGTTTGGGAGAGAAAAAGTCCCTACCATAACAGATGAAGAGACACCTTTTGAAATTGGAAAAGCTTACTGCTGTCGAGAGGGTTCGGATGTTGCAATAATAGCCTGCGGAGTGATGGTTTACGAAAGTTTAGTTGCAGCAGAAAAGCTTTCTAAAGAAGGAATCAATGCGATGGTCATAAATAACCATACCATTAAGCCAATGGATGCAGAGACTATCATAGAAGCAGCTAGGAAAACAGGAGCGGTTGTTACCGCTGAAGAGCATCAGTTGATGGGCGGTATGGGAAGTGCAGTTATGGAAATCCTGTCTCAAAACTGCCCTGTTCCTGCGAAAATGGTAGGGATTAACGACAGGTTCGGTGAATCAGGAGAACCAGAGATTCTAATGAAAGAATTTAATTTAACGAGTGATGACATTGTTGCTGCAGTCAAAGCAGTATTGAAGATGAAATAAGGACACAGTAAACTTTTATAAGAATAGGGAGGAAAAAGTATGCCAGGGTATGCAAATTGGAGAACCTTATATCAACAGGAATATTTACAACTCAAAGAAGAAGGCTATCAGGTGGGTGATGAGCTGTATCCCCAATTAAAAAAGAACGGAAATTTATTCATAAATAGTGTAAATACTCAGTCAATGAATAACGAAAATAACATGACTGAAAGTGATTGGGAAAAAGCTTACCATAGCTTATGGAAATTAAGAGAAAAAGGATTACGTCCTGATTATCCTTTTGTAGAACCGAACGGATATGACGAGATAATAGAAGCAGCAGCTGAGCCACCTATTTTAAAGCAGCTTGATGAAAGAAGATATGCTGAGAAAATTAAAGGTGCATTTTATGGAAGATGTGCAGGCGTTGTTTTGGGAAAACCCCTTGAAATGGATGTAAATCGTCTAGAAATAAAAGAATTCCTTGAGAGTGTGGATGCATATCCATTACAGGATTGGGTACCTGCTTATTCTGAAAAACTTGACAAAAGACTAAGGGAAGACTGCGTTGCCTCCACAAAAGGGAACGTAGAGTATGTTCAGCCTGACGATGATATTCATTACACCATATTGGCGCTACTGCTTGTTGAAAAAAAAGGGTTGGATTTTTCTACCTATGATGTTGGCGTAAATATTCAGGATAATATACCATATAACTGGCTTTGGTCAACAACAAAGCAGGCATATTACCATATGTGCAACATGGTAGCAGACAGACCGTTCCAAGAGCAGGTGGATGAATTCACAACAAAGCTAAATCCTATGCGTGAAGGTATAAATGGAACAATTAGAGCAGATATTTGGGGATATATTTCTCCAGGAGATCCAAGAAGAGCTGCAAAATTGGCGCATCAGGAGGCATCATATAATACCTGTAAAAATGGTCTATATGGCTCAATGTTTACAGCCGCATGTATAAGTTCGGCTTTGAGCATGAATCCAACAATTGAAACCATTCTGCAAGGTGGTCTATCTGTCATACCAAAGAAATCACGACTGGCAAAAGTAGTTGAAGAGGTTTCAGCTTGGTATGCAAAGGAAAAAGAATGGATTCCAGTATGTGACAAGATATATGAAAAATATGGTCATCTTCCTTTTGCAGGAGGAATAAACAACTTGGCATTTATAATTCTTTCACTACTTCATGGGCAATTGGATTATACAAAAACGATTACCACCGCAGTTATGTGCGGTACAGATACGGACTGCACTAGCGGTACCGCTGCGAGTATTGTAGGTGCCGCCATCGGTTACGATAAATTAGATCAGAAATGGATAGCACCACTTAACGATAGAGTTAAGACTGTAGTGGCTGATTTTGGAGAAGGCAGTATTTCGGATATTGTAAAAAGAATAATCGCAGTAAGAAATAAACATAACTCGTAAGAAATATCAAAAGATGATACGAAACATTTGCAAATATTTATAAAGCTTTTACAGAGAGAGACTCAGAAATGGGTCTTTTTCTAATGAAGGATAGTAAATAATATTGTTATGCCTATTTCGTTTTCTTATCTAAAATGATTAAAATAAATTGAATGGTTTTACGCATGGTTTATAGGTTGCGACCCGATAGTTAAATTATGTGAAGTACTCTTCCATTTTATTACATTAAGTGGTAAAATAGGAGAGCATTTTATGTTTTAAGGGGGAATTATAATGAAAAAATTGAGCTTTATGAAAGGTTTACTTTCTGGTGTTTTAATTGCAGCTTTACTTATTACTTGTATGCCTTCACTGGCATCGACCGTTGAATTTATTCTAAATTCTGTTAACCTTACACTTGATAGTAAACAGATTGCTAAAAAAGGAGATGGGTTTTATTTAAGCAACGGTGAAAAAGTTCCTTTTAGTATTAATTATAAAGGAACCACCTACCTTCCAGTGAAAAAATTGGCCGAAACACTGGGTAGCGGTGTCACATGGGATGGTACTACACAGACTGTCGGATTGATAAGTAACAATTTACAAAGCCCTGTTGATGCTTCATCTGCTGATCCAATTAATGTATTATCAGGAAGAGCCGCATTGATGCCTCAATATGGAAATAGTGATGGATATGTAATAAGGGTCGCAGCAAATAAACAAAAAGGATTTAACAGACCATATTACTTATACATACCAAATAATTTGGATAAAAGTAACGGAAATTACATTATTGCAGAAACAGCTAATGTTTCTATACATGATGAAAAAGTAACGGATTTATTGACAGGAAAAGATGCCACTCAGGCTGAAACTGCGCGCTTAGCTGTAGCAACCAATTCTGTTTACCTCTTAGCTGCATTTGAAAGACCAAAAACAGGACCCTATGCTTATGTATATACAAGTGCTTATTCAAGATCAGCCATTTCAATAGGTAAAGATAGTGAATTGTATCGGCTTGATTTGCAGCTTGAGTCAATGATTAATGATGCAAAAGATATCTTGAAATATGAGGGTATAGCAGCTAGAGATAAAGTTTTTGCATATGGGTTTTCAGCTTCCTCCCATTTCATGAATGCTTTTACGATACTACATCCAGAGTTAATTCAAGCAATTGCAACTGGTGGGATTAATAGTCTTCCAATAGTCCCTCTGAAGGAATATCAAGGTGAAAAGCTTCGTTATCCCATTGGAGTTAATGATATAAAAGAATTAACAAACATAGATTTTGATTTTAATACATATAAAAAGGTACCTCAATTTATTTTTATGGGTGGTTTAGATACAAATGATACTGCGCCGTTTGGGGATTGTTATGAACCACAGGATACTGAACAGATATATAGACTTTTGGGTGAAAAAATGGTTCCTGATAGATTTAATAAAATGAAAACTATCTTTGATTCCATTGGTGTTAATGCTACGTTTAAACTTTATCCAGATGTTGGGCACTGGGGATTGTCTGGTTCTATTTTTAATGAAGTTAAATCTTTCTTAAATAACAATAAAGTAACAACCCCCATTAATGTACCTAAAAATGTTAAAAATGCTTTTCCGACAGGCAAAGTAGATGACCCATATAAAAATGCCAGCCTAGCAGAATACGAAACTACTCCCGAGTATAATGATTGGGGCGGTTCTGTGGTCAGAGTTAATGCAAAACCTAATCAAGGATTCAATAGAGCATATTATATGTACATTCCCAATAACTTAAATTATAGTAGCAAAATACATATTATGTTTGAAACCCCTAATCTATTAAATAATAGCAAAGAAGCATATTATTACATCACTGGAGATAACATTACTCAGTGTGCGGGTACAGATATAGCACGAAGTATCAATTCAATTACTGTTATGCCAGCTATTGAAAGACCTGATAGTGGAGAATTAGCATTTGTTTATACTCATGCATTAACAAGGCAGACCATGTTAATTAAAAAAAGTAGTGAGTTGTACAGAATTGATCTGCAAATGGAAGCAATGCTGAAAGATGCAAAACTAATGCTGCAAAAATATAATAAGATAAAGGTCGAAGATAAAATTTTCATTACAGGATTCTCTGCTTCTGCGCAATTGGCAACAAGATATATCATGCTCCACCCAGAAAACATTCAGGCAGCGGTAATGGGGGGAATTGCTATACCTATGCAGCCATACAAGTCATATAATAAGCAAATATTGAATTATCCGTTGGGAATCAACGATTTCAATGCAATAACAGGAAGTAATCCCAATCTGGCAGCATATAAAAAAATCCCACAATTCTATTATATAGGGGATAATGATTTTAATGATCCGGCTCCATATAGTGATAGTTTTGATCCTGGTTTTGAGCAGATTATATATAAATCCTTTGGTAAAATACAAGTACCTGACAGATTTACAAATGCAATGAAGGCATTGCAAGCTTCCGGAGCTGATGTGAGCTACAAAATTGTTCCTAATACTGACCATGAAGGTACAAAAGGTATATTATCCGAGATTGTTGATTTTTTTAATAAGTATAAATAGCTTAGAGAGGCACTTAACAAAAGTAAAAAGGACTTGCTATAATATTATCTTAACTCGCAAAGAGACAAGCCTTGATATATAAGGCTTGTCTCTTTGTTCATATGTGAACGATGTCACTCCTCATGGATGGACTGCTGCAGAGGTGTTTCATCTCCTAAGGGACTTGCTTGGCAAGAGAAGAAGGAGAAACGTTGATTATAGGCTCAGGTGTTCCAGAAAGCTGGATGAGTAAGAACTTTGAAGTTAAAGATATGCCGACTTATTTCGGGAAGCTTTCTTTCAAGTATAGTGCGGCAATTGGGGAGTTGGAAGTAAATATCAGTAATATGCCTGAAGACAGAATAAAACTTGAATTTCCAATTCCGGTGAAAATAAGAAAACAGAAGAGTAACGTATAATTTATAAAACTAAAAAAAATACAGACGAAATACGTTCTGTATCTTTTTTAGTAGAAATTTAAATTCATTGATGGTGTTTAAGAATGGAAAGCTAGAATTCACGTCAGGGAAATGAAATAAACTATTTTATAAAATGCATACAGAATGATAATACTATTGCAATGCTAAATTGTTTTTGATAATTTGTAATTATTAATATACATACATAACTGAATAAAATTTGAAAAAAATATTCATAGTGTAGGTATGGTATATTATAGTAAGAAGGGAGGGATTAAAACTTTGGCTATCACGTTAAGCTATGTATGCAAGTATGCGAGAGAAAATTATGGGATGAACCTTATTTGTGGGGAGAGCAATATGAACAATCTAGTCAATTGGGTTCATATGCTGGAAGATCCTGAGACAGCAAAATTTCTTCATGGCCAAGAGTTGATTTTTTCTACGGGAATTGGACACGATAGCACAGGTTGGTTTGTTGATTTTGCTAAGGGTCTTGTGGAGAATCAGGCCAGTGGGTGGGTTCTAAACATTGGACCATATATTAAATCAGTGCCTGAAGAATTGATCTCTTATTGTAGAGAAGTGCAATTTCCTCTTTTTACTATACCTTGGAAGTCGAGAATTGTGGACATTACTAACGATTTCTGCCACAGGATCATAAGGTCGGAAGAAAATGAATTAACTGTTGCAGGAGCTTTTCGAAATGCGATTTTCTTCCCTGAAAAAATTTATGATTATCGTTCGGTTTTGGAACGAAAGGAATTTGACTTAGATGCTGAATTCTGTATCGTAGCATTATCACTTCAAGTATCTTCGAATGTTAAGTTCTTAGATTTTGATAATACTGTAAGGCTACACTTTACAAAAATTCTATATAGCTATAGTGACAGATTCAATATCTTTAGACAGGATAAGTATTTGATTGTAGTTCTTCAGAACTATTCTCAGAATGCAGTGGAAAGTGCCTTGGATCGCCTTAATGAGGTATGCAATTATCGTGAACAAAATTACCGCATTCGTGCAGGAATCAGTTCTAGTGATTTTGGTATCAAGTCTCTTGCCCGAAATTATAAGAGAGCAATTGCTATATTACACCTTGCAGAAAAGCAGGATAAACCTCGAATATTCTATCGCAATATTGGGCTTTATCAGTTATTAATAGAGGTTGAGGATACAGAAACATTAAAGACCTTCTATAAGGATACCTTGGGGCAGTTGGAAGCTTATGATGAAAAGTATAAGACCGATTATCTTTTCACACTTAAATGCTATCTAGACAATAACACCAGTGTGCAGGAGGTTGCAAAAGAAAACTATGTGCACCGTAATACCATTAATTACAAAATAAAAAAGATTAAAGAAATACTCCAGTGTGATATCAATTACCAGGACGGACTAAAGCTGCTTTTGGCGTTCCATATTAAAGAATTATTATAGCATAACGAAACACGAAATGTGCTTCAGCACAATATATTTTATGCTGGAATCAGTTGAATTAAATTTAAAGCATGGTAATATGTATTTATAAGTTAATTAGTAGTTATTGAGGCAAAGGGGCCTGCTCTTACGAGCAGGTCCCTTTGCGATTTTATAAACGGGGTGATTTGTGTATGGAATTAACAACGGTAAAGGAAATTTGTGAGACATCAAAGAAATATAACTTGCATTCCTGGAGTGCTCAAGGTGGGTTAGAGCCTAAGGTTATGGTGAAAGGTGAGGGAATATATTTCTGGGATGGGGAAGGAAAGCGTTACTACGATATGTCCTCCCAATTGGTTAATTTGAATATCGGCCACGGAAATAAAAAGGTTATTAAGGCCATTCAAGATCAAGCTGAAAGATTAGCCTTTGCAGCACCATCTTTTGCAATAGATGTTAGATCTCAATTAGCAAAGATGGTTGTAGAGTTGGCACCAGATAACATGGGAAAAGTGTTCTTTACCTTGGGTGGATCAGATGCAAACGAAAATGCAATTAAGATGGCGAAAATGGTAACTGGTCGAAATAAGATTTTTTCAAGATACCGTTCTTATCATGGTTCTAGCTATGGTGCAGCAAATTTGACAGGTGAGCCAAGAAGATATACCTGTGAACCTGGTATTCCGGGGTTTATTAAATTCTTTGATCCCTATATCTATAGATCTTCGGTACCATTTGAAAGCGAGGAAGCAGCAACAAATTATTATTTAGTGCAATTGAGAGAACAAATAATATATGAGGGCCGACAGTCTGTAGCAGCAATTTTCTTAGAAACTGTTACCGGAAGTAATGGAATTATTATTCCACCTAAAGGTTATTTGAAGGGTATTCGTGACATCTGTGATGAGTTTGGTATTTTAATGGTATGTGATGAGGTAATGACTGGCTGGGGACGCACTGGGGAATGGTTTGCAGTAAATAATTTTGATGTAAAACCTGATATCATAACTTTTGCAAAAGGCATTACTTGTGGATATGCACCTATTGGAGGAGTCATTGTCAGTAAAGAGATAGCAAATTTCTTCGATGAAAATTTTCTAAGCTGCGGACTTACTTATTCAGCACATCCTCTGGGCTGCGCAGCAGGAATTGCAACGATTGAGTTTTACAAGGAAACAGGATTAATTAATCAGGCTAAAGAACGAGGCGTTTTATTAGGGAAACTGCTGGAAGATATAAAAGAAAAACATTCATGTGTTGGAGATGTACGTTATATAGGTTTATTCTCAGCTATTGAATTGGTTAAGAACAAACAAACAAAAGAACCTCTTGTAGAATATGGGCAGGATCCTGGAAGGATTATGAAAAAGATAATCGGAATGCTAGGAGAAAAAGGCTTTTATACCTATTCACATGAAAATTGCTTGATTATTGCACCGCCTTTAATTATTACTGATTTGGAGTTAGAGAGTGCGATGGTTATCATGGATGAAGTCTTATGTGAAGTAGACAAGATGGTTAAATAGGGGTGATTATGAACTATAAATATTATATGCCAACTAGAATCATAATGGGAAATGATTGTATCACTAATAACAGTGAGGTCTTTAAAACGCTTGGGAAGAGAGCCTTAATTGTAACTGGTGCACACTCATCAAAGAAAAACGGTTCGGAAAAAGATGTCAAAGCGGCTTTAGATTCTGCCTGCATCAGTTATCTGGTATTTGATAAAATTATGAGTAATCCGACAATTGCGTGTGTATATGAAGGGGCATCAGTTGCAAAGGGTAATGATGTGGATTTTATCATAGCAATAGGCGGAGGCTCGCCCATGGATGCAGGTAAGGCCATAGCGTTGTTGGCAGCACAGGATATCAGTGAGGAGAACCTATTTTCAGGAATTTATGAAAACAAGGTATTGCCTATGACGTTTGTTCCAACTACGGCGGGTACAGGGTCGGAAGTGACGCAGTATTCTATTTTAACAAATGATAAAGCACAGACGAAAACAAGCATAGCATCAGATTTATTGTTTCCTACAGTTGCTTTTTTAGATTCAAAATATATGGAACAACTATCTGTTAACACAACAATCAATACTGCAATTGACGCATTATCCCATGCAGTAGAAGGCATGTTATCTGTGAGAGCATCGACAATAACCAATGCATTGGCGTCCGAAAGTATACGAATGATTATGGAATGTGTACCCGAAATGCTTCAAGCTTTAAATTCAGTACCTAAGACCATATTTAACCCGAAGAACAGGGAAAAATTATTACAGGCCTCCTTTATGGCAGGTATGGTAATTTCTCAAACGGGTACTTCAGCAGTTCATGCGATGGGATATTCTCTAACCTACTTTAAGGATATCGACCATGGAAGAGCCAATGGACTTCTTCTAGGCGAATACTTAAGATTGGTGGAGAAGGAACAACCTGATTTGGCAGGAAAGATTTTGAAGTCGATGAACCTTCCATGTGCAAATCAGTTCGTAGAGCTTATGAATGAGCTATTTGGTAAAAAAGAAGACATTAGTTCGGAGGAAATCAATCAGTACAGTAAGCTGGCTATGCAGACAAAAAACATTGCAAATTCTATTCTAAAACCAAAAGAAAATGATTTAAAAGAAATGTATACAGCCTCATTTATAAATTAAGAATATGGAAATGTTGTCGGTATTATAAAGAGCTAGAGAGGTGAGTGAATATTATGAATGGATTAGATGAAAAAACAACGTTAGCCTTAAAAGAAATTGCAAATGAATTATACGTAGATATGATAGCTTTTGGGCAGAAACTTGTGCAAACACAAAGCATCAGCGGAACTGAAAAAGCGTTAGCAGATTTAGATATGGTTGAGATGCAAAAGTTAGGTTACGATGAAGTGTTTAGAGATGCTCATGGTAATGTTGTTGGACTTATAAAAGGAACAGAACCAGGACCAACGATTATGTATAACTCACATATGGATCACGTAAGTCCGGGAGATGCTGTGAATTGGCAAGGCTATGACCCATATGGTGGATTAATAGATGTTTGTAAAGTGGATTCGCAAGATAAAACCCCAGAGGTCGCCGAGTGTATTCATGGGCGTGGTGCATCAGATGTAAAATGTGGCGAGGCAGTTCAAATATATGCAGGTGGACTTATTGTAAAACTCCGTGAAAAAGGTTTTCCAATCAAGGGGACTTTCATGTTTGCAGGAGTTGTGCAGGAAGAACCTGCAGAGATGGTGGGAATGCTTCATTTAGTAGATAAAACTTTACCTGAAAAGCGTTTGAACTATGATGCAATGGTATCTTCAGAAGCTACATCCTTAAAGCTTTATTGTGGTCACAGAGGTCGTGTTGAAATGCTAATTACAGTGTATGGAAGAACATCTCATGGAAGCGCACCATGGTTGGGCATCAATGCTATTTACAAAGCAATTCCATTAATTAACAGAATTAAGGATGAATTATACCCAGCACTTCCTAAAGATTCAGATTTGGGTCAGGCATCTTTATCCTTGAACATTATTGAATGTTCTCCAGGAGCATTGTCTATCGTGCCAGACAAATGTATGCTTTCCATTGACCGTCGTACACTTCCAGGTGAAACAGCAGCTTCTGCTATGGCTCAGATTCAGGAGATTATTGACGATCTAGCAAGTAAAGATCCTGAATTCAACGCAGATGTAGTTGTTAAGAGTGCAATAGAGACTTCCTACACAGGCTTATCCTATGATGCTGTAAAAGAAATGAGTCCATGGAAGATTAGTAAAGAGCATAGTTTTGTGAAAGCAACTGCAGAAGCCTTAGAATTGGTAGGCCAAACTGTTAAATACGGATATTGGGATTTTGGTACAGATGCTAGCAAGACTTGTGGAATAGATAGAAAACCTACAATCGGATATTCGCCGATGCAAGAGCAATATGCGCATACTCCGTATGACAAATGTCGTACTGATTTTATGAAAACGGCATTAATTGGAAATGCGGCTATTTATTTAAATACGTCTGCGCAAGGGCCAGAAGCCTTTGAACGCGTTGAATGGTAATATATGATTTTTATTAATTTGGTTAGGAGGTGATGATATGGATTTAATCATTAAAAATGGCACAATTATTTCTCCTACGGAGACCTATCAAGCAGATATTGCAGTAACGGATGGTAAAATAACAGCCATTGGTAAAAACTTCTGTGAAGAGGGAGCAACGTTAGTTGATGCAAAAGGTAAATTGGTTTTACCGGGAGCTATTGATGCAAATACTCATTTGGCAATGCCTTTTGGTGGTACGGTATCTGCAGACAGTTATATGTCGGGAACAAGAGCTGCAGCCTGTGGCGGTGTTACAACAGTTTTTGATTATCCGATACAGAGAAAGGGTATGACCATTCTTGGTTTGATAAACGAGAAAAAAGCCATTTGTGAAGAGGAGGCGTGTGTTGATTACGCATTCCATTGCTGCATTACGGACTTGAATGGTGGCGCAATATTAGATGAGATGGAAAAAGCAGTGGAGGAAGGCGTCACCAGTTTTAAATGCTTCTTCGTATACAAAAAAGAAGGAATGATGGTGGATGATGGTACCTTTGCAAAGCTTTTATTGAGGGCAAAGGAAATAGGAGCGATAATTAACATTCATGCTGAAAATCCTGATCTAATTGATTTGAACATTGAAAAATTCATGAAAGAGGGAAAAACTTCTCCTTGGTATCACTACTTGAGCCGTCCCGAATATGTAGAAGCAGAAGCTGATAAGAGAGCTATTCATTGGGCAAAAAATCTTGATGCACCGCTATATATTGTTCATATGGCCGATAAAGAGGGGCTGGAAGCTGCAATTGACGCAAAAAGAGAAGGTTATGAAGTTTATGTGGAGACCTGCCCACAATATTTGGAGTTTACCAACGAGGTATATAAGCGGGAAGATGGCAGAAACTTTGTATGTTCCCCACCTATGAAAGGTCAGGAAAGTCAGGATGCCTTGTGGAAAGCAATTAAGACAGGCGGAATTGATACTATTGCAACAGATCACTGTCCCTTCCAAAGCTATGAAAAGGACTGGGGTAAGGATAATTTCACAAAGATTCCTAATGGCTGTGCTGGTATTGAAAATATGTATCCATATATGTTGGCAGCAGCGAACGAAGGTAAAATTTCATTTAATAAAGCTGTGGAGGTATGTGCTACTAATCCTGCAAAAATCTTTGGCTGTATTCAAAAAGGTTCAATTACCGTTGGTAAAGATGCAGATATCGTGATTTATGATCCTGAAAAGGATTTTACAGTTTCAGTTGCTACGATGCATTCTGATTACGATCATACCATTTGGGAAGGAAAGCGATTTCATGGTTATCCGCTTATGACATTTTCAAGAGGAAAGCTAGTATATAATGGCGGTGAATTTGTAGGTGAACCTGGTTGGGGTAAATTTGTAAAGAGGGCTCCAAAGAAATAGATTAAGAGTATTTAAAATTTATGTATAGCAAGGAGGAGATCACATGCAGGAAATAGCATTAAATGATTTTTCAGCAAAAAATGAGAGTGATGGCTGTCTGCTTTGTTATAACGCACCATGTACAAAAAGCTGTCCCCACGGACTAGATCCTGCTAAAGTAATAAGGTCCCTCCGTTTTGATAACATAAGTGGTGCAGCCGAGTATGCAAGAGATAATGAATTTTGTAAGTCCTGTGAGGAAAAGAAATGTATTGAAGCGTGTTTAAAAGGTAAAGTGGATCATCCAGTGAGAATTCCACAACTTATCGAACATGCTAGAACATTGAAAAAACGAGCTGCTAAGACCAAAAAGGTAAATTTAGGCATCACATTTTGTGGTATAGCGTGCGAGAATCCATTCTTCTTATCCTCTTCTGTAGTTGCAAGTAATTATGACATGGTTGCAAAGGCCTTTGAAATGGGATGGGCAGGTGTAGCATTTAAAACCATTGGAACTTTTGTTCCCGAAGAAGTATCACCAAGATTTACAACTATACGTAAGGAAGGCAACTCTTTTATCGGATTTAAGAATATTGAACAAATTTCTGATCATACATTTGAAGAAAATTTGGATTATTTGAGAAGGTTAAAGAAGTCGTATCCTAAAAAAGTTATTATAGCATCTATTTTAGGGCAGAACGAGGAAGAGTGGACGTATTTAGCACGTAGAACGACAGAAGCTGGTGTTGACATTATAGAGTGCAATTTTTCCTGTCCTCATATGACGGGGGAAGGACTAGGCTCTGATGTCGGACAGAATCCTGAATTAGTTACGCTATATACTGCAGCTACAAGAAGGGGAACACATTTGCCTATTTTGGCAAAAATGACGCCAAATGTAGGGAATATGGAGGTTCCTGCTATAGCAGCAATGAAAGCTGGTGCCACTGGTATTGCAGCAATTAATACAATTAAGAGTATTATGAATATTAATTTAGATGATTTTACATCAGAACCTCAGGTAGATGGAAAGTCCTGTGTGGGAGGCTACTCTGGTAAAACGATAAAACCAATCGCATTAAGATTCATTAATGATATGAAAAAGCACCCTTATTTGAAAGATGCACCAATAAGTGGCATGGGTGGTATAGAGACTTGGCGAGATGCGGCTGAATTTTTGGCTTTAGGATGTACAAATCTTCAGATAACAACTTCTATAATGCAGTATGGCTATCGCATTATAGATGATTTAATTGATGGACTTTCCTCATACTTAGGAGAACAAGGTTTCTCATCGGTTCAGGAAATGGTTGGCAGGGCATTACAAAATATATTGCCGGCAGATCAATTAAATCGTCATTCCATCTCTTATCCGAAGATTGATAGAAATAAATGTATCAGTTGTGGAAGATGCTACCTATCGTGTTTTGATGGTGGACATCAAGCCATAAGAATGGATAAAGCAGAAGGAATGCCGAAATTGATACCCAAAATGTGTGTAGGCTGCCATCTCTGTATGCTGGTGTGTCCTATAGGAGCAATTTCTGCAAGTAAGAGAGTAAATATTTAATAATAAAATCTAATTTTAGTAGTATAACTGCAAGGGCGCAGAAGAGTTAATTCTTCTGCGTCTTTTTTATTTAGGAGGTATATTTATGAGTGCAACTGATGTTCAGATTAAGAATGTAAGTATGGTGTATAAAGTTAATAATGGAGAAGATATTGTAGCTTTAGATAATGTAAGCTTAGACATTCGTGAAGGGGAATTTATTTCATTACTAGGTCCTTCCGGTTGTGGGAAAACCACGTTGCTTCGTATCATTGCAGATTTGCTTCAGCCAACTTCGGGAAGTGTATCAATACTTGGTCAGTCTCCCAAGGACATAAGATTAAAGCGAAAATATGGTATTGTGTTCCAAAGTCCTGTTCTTTATGACTGGAGAACGGTCAGAAGGAATATATGTCTTCCGATGGAAATTATGGGATTTCCAAAGAAGGAGAGGACAGCACGAATTGATAAAATGCTAGAACTCGTGGGTTTAAAAGATTTTGGATCTAAGTATCCATTTGAATTAAGCGGTGGTATGCAGCAAAGAGTAGGTATTGCAAGAGCCTTGGCGCTGGATCCTGAGTTTCTATTAATGGATGAGCCCTTCTCCGCACTAGATGAGTTTACTCGTGAAAAGTTGAATGAAGATTTGCTCAGTATATGGAAAAAAACAAGTAAAACAGTTATCTTCGTAACCCACAATATTCCAGAATCTGTTTTCCTGTCAGATCGAGTTGTTGTTTTATCGCCTCATCCGGGTAGACTTTCAGCTATTGTTAATATTGATTTACCACGCCCGCGCAAAAACTCAATACGAGAGACTCCAGAATTTTATGAACATTTATCCAAGATAAGAAAGAGCTTTGAGGGGGTGTGAGTTTGACTACAGCTATAGATAAAAAAGATAGAAGGCTTGTGGCAATCGTTTGGATTATTGGAATTATCATTGTGTGGGAAGCATTGGCATTCATATTGGTGCATGTATTTCATGATGGAATGGCAGACATGAAGCTACCCTATTTTCATTCCATAGTCATTACAATCTTTATAAACTGGAAAATGCTACTGGAAGCAGGAGCGGTAACTTTTTCAAAAGCGGCTATTGGTTTTGCTATCGGCGCAAGTGTGGGAATAATCCTTGCTGTCATAATGAGCTTATCAAAAACCATAGAAAGAATCGCCTTTCCCTATTTAATTGTTTCTCAGATGATACCGGTTTTAGGACTTGCACCGCTTCTCAAAGATAAATAAAAAAATTATTAGGAGTGATTATCATGATGAAAAAAAGAATTTTAACTAGTTTGTTGGTGATATCTATGTTTATTTCAATGGTTGCTACAGGCTGCGGCTCCGCAACTTCAACAGATTCTACCAAAGCAACAGATTCAGTAAAAGCAGCAGATTCTACTCAGGCAGTTTCAACACCAGCAGCAACAACTACCGCTACACTTGAAAAGGTAACACTTCAGCTTAAATGGCTACCTCAATCACAGTTCATGGGATATTATGTAGCTAAAGCAAAGGGGTATTATGAGGCTGAAGGAATTGATATTAATATTCTTCCTGGTGGAAGCGATATAATTCCTGAACAACAGGTATATAACGGTGTAGCTGATATCGGAGTAACTTGGGTTTCTAGTTTGATGAAGTACCAATCACAAGGCTGGGGATTAACTCAGGTTGCGCAGATTTTCCAAAAAAGTGCCATGTTACTTGTATCTAAAGCTGCTACAGGAATTAAGAGTCCAGCAGATTTAAAAGGGAAGAAAATAGGTTCTTGGTTTGGTGGTAACGAATATGAAATATATGCACTTCTTGAAGCAAATGGACTTAATAAAGATAAAGATGTAAAGTTAGTACAACAGGATTATACTATGAATCAGCTGATAAAAGGTGAAATCGACGCTACTTCAGCTATGACTTATAATGAGTATGGCCTACTTCTTGAATCAGGTATAAAAGAAAGTGACCTTAATGTTATCAATATGAATGATGCGGGCGTTGCAATGCTGGAAGACTGCTTATTTGTAAATTCCGAATGGATTGCAAAAAATGAGGACCTTTATGTTCGCTTCTTAAGAGCTTCAATAAAGGGTTGGGCTGAAGCTTGTGCTGATCCGGAAGCAGCTGGAAAAACCGTATTTGAAGCTGATAAAAGTGTGTCACTAGAACATCAGACTTATATGGCCAAGGAAGTTGCGAAGCTTGTTGTTCCTGAAGGCTTTGATCCATCACAAATTGGTTTTATAGATACAAAGGCTATTCAACAGACTGCAGATCTTGCATTTAAATATGGATTTCTCACCAAGCCTGCTGTTATCTCAGAAGCTACTATTACAGGTAAGTATTGGGAAAAAGCTACAGCAAAATAATTATATTTAAAGACACAAAAATCCTGCCTAAGACAATAAAATTGTTTAGGCAGGATTTTTTATTATAGCATTTTGATAGTCTAGTCATTTACATACATTTGAATGAAACTTCCTTAAGGATTTAAATCATCATCTACTAGCTTTACATTTTTTGGATCCTTGTTAATATTTTTAAAACAGTTTTTAAACCAACTTATATCATCTTTGGTTATACTCTCAAGTAGCAATAATGAAGTTAAATATAGAACTATTATTAAAATTATCCCTATAGTTACACTTATTCCTAAAGGCAAACTTTTCAGGCTATCAACTTTGAAAATTAGTGTAACAATAAATGCTGAAGCAGCAACCGAAAGCATAGGCATAAAAATCCAGTCAACAAATTTCACTTTTAACTTTGTCACTTTGAGCAATCTGTTGATATTTAGAAAAGAGTTTAAAATACTACTTATATATATTACAATAATAAACCCTGAAACACCTTTTATAGGAATTAAATAATAAATCATTCCTATTCTACATAATGAGTTTATGATGTCGTATTTTAAAGAACTAACCTGTTGATTTAGTCCTTTCATTATTCCATCAACTATCCTGTCTAAGTACATAAAAGGAATTAACGGGGCAAGTAGCTTTAGCATTGCTCCTATTTCCTTGCTTTTATAAATAGCCATTCCCAGTTCATTTGAGAATGAGATAAATACTCCTGCAACCAGTATTGACAGCAGTAGCGTTAACTGAAATACTCTAGATATAGCATAATTGATCCTATTTTTATGATTAAGTGCATTTGCTTCTGAAATCTCAGGAATCAGCAGTGTAGAAAATGCTGATAAAAAGGCAGATGGAAAAGTCAATATTGGCATAGCCATGCCTCTTATCATACCATATTCAGCTAGAGCGGTTTTGCTTGAAGATCCGAATTTTTCAAAACCTGAAGGTATCATGATGTTTTCCACTGTATTTAGACCAATGCGTACATAAGAACTTGCAGCAATAGGCAGTGATATGTTTAATATTTTGTTTAATATACGATTAGTTCTAACGATACCAATATCATATTTTGAGTTTTTCTTTTTCTCATAATAATAAAGTATGAACACATATACACAGGATACCATTTCGGCTACCGTAGCTCCAAGAACAACTGCAGCGCAGGTATATTCCAATTCTTTTGTAACAAACATGTTAATTACATTTACAACAATAAATATTTTTATAAATTGCTCCAGTATCTGGGCACTAGCAGTCTTGATTATTTTTCTCTTAGCTAGAAAATAACCTCTCAGACAAGAAGAAACGCCAATAAAAGGTAGGCTTGGAGCCAAAATTTTAAGGGAAAAAACTGTCCTACTGTCATTAAGCCATGCTGTTCCTATATAATCGGCAAAAGTGAATAATAAAAAAGAAGCTGTAATGCTAAGTATAAGACTAAACATGAATGCTTTTATAAGAACCTTGTTTACAGTTGTGTGTGCCCCTCTTGCTGCCTCTTCCGATACAAGTCTGGTGACTGCAATACTTATACCAGAAGTGGCAAAGGTTGATGCTAATGCAAATATGGAAAAGATGAGCTGATACAAGCCCATACCCTCTGCACCGATTTTATTTGAAATATATACTCTAAATGTTAAATTAATTGTCCTTAATAACAAGGCAGTACCTGTTAAAATAAGTGCGTTGACTACTAAAGCTTTTTTCAAAATTTTATACCTGACTCAAATTTTATATTAATAAAACATATGCAATTTGTTTACAGATAAATACAGAAATATTTTATAAGCATTATATTTACCAACATGAGTAGCTTTGTTTGCATAGTATTCAGGAATACTTTAATATTGGGTGACATTTAACGTGAAATGATTGAAATTAGTTGTAAAAAGTGTTATGCTGTCAACGGTAAAGTCAAAATTAATGTCGTTACTACATATTATTCAATTGCAAAATTACGATTGGGGAGATTATGTATTGAAGAGCTTATTTTAATAGGTTCTTTTTTAGTTATAAAGAAAGGTAATACTATGATAAAAGTTGATAACTTATCCTTCTCATTTCCGCAAAAAGAGCTATATAAAAAGATTTCATTTACGTTAGAAGAAGCACAACATTGCGCTTTTATAGGAACAAGTGGCAGCGGAAAAAGTACACTGGTAGAAATGATAATGGATCCAGAAAGATATATGTTTGATGGTGTGATAGAGATGGACCCAAATTGTAGAATTGGGTATGTAAGTCAGTTCTCACAACTAGACAAAACTAAAGAAACATCAGTTTTTGAATATATTGGAGAAAAATTTATTAAGATACAAAATGAAATAACAGCTATTTGTGCTGGAATGGAAACATCTTCGGATATTGATACTTTACTAGAAAAGTATCAACTAGCTTTAGACGCATTTGATTCAATTGGTGGGGACGATTTTGAAAGCAAAATTAATAAACAACTAAATCTAGCAAACCTAATGAGGCAAAAAGATCTTATGGTATCCGAACTGAGCGGTGGGGAATTCAAACTTATCCAAGTAATGAAGGAAATGCTTAATAGTCCAGACTTACTGATTATGGACGAACCAGATGTATTTTTGGACTTTGAAAACCTAAATGCGCTTAAAAATCTTATTAATTCTCACAATGGAATATTGCTAGTTATTACGCACAACAGATATCTATTGAATCATTGTTTTAACAAAATTGTGCACCTTGAAAACATGGAGCTCCAAGAGTTTAATGGGAGATATATTGATTATAACTTCTCATTACTTCAAACTAAAATTGAGTTACAAGAACTCACTATTGCTGATGATGAAGAAATTGAGAGAAACGAGATCTTAATCATTAAACTTAGGAAAATTACAACTTATAATTCTGAAGCTTCTAGAGGGAACGCGCTAAAAGCTAGAGTTAAAGTTCACGAAAGATTAGAATCGCGTAAAATTAAAGCGCCATTTGTAGATATTAAGCAACCACATATCAGTTTAGATACTGATAATGTAATCGAAGACACCATTGCTTTAAAAGTCAAGGATTACAGCGTTGCCTTTGAGGCGTTGCTTTTAAAAAATGTTAACTTTGAGATAAAATCTACTGATAAAGTAGCCCTTATCGGTTCAAACGGTACCGGCAAAACGACATTACTACGAGAAATCTTTAAAAATAATCATGATTCTATTGAAATAAATGGTGACGTTAAAGTGGCATATTTATCTCAGCTTCAAGACGAAGTGCTAAATGAGTCTAATACGATACTTGAAGAGTTCTTCGATGCTGGGTTTAAAACTTATCAAGAGATTAAATCATATATTTCAAACTATGGTTTTGAAGGAGAAATCGTTAATCAAAAGATAGGATCTTTATCTGGTGGAGAAAAAAATATGATTCAATTGGCTAAAGTTTCTGCCAGTAAAGCAAACCTGTTGCTTCTTGATGAACCGACAAGTCATTTAGACACCTATTCACAAATAGCACTAGAAAAAGCCATTAAAAACTATAAAGGTGCGATTCTAATGATTTCTCATGATTTCTATACTATCGTAAACTGTATGGATTATGTTTTAATCATTGAAGATAAAACAATTAGAAAAATGAAAATGCAAAAATTTAAAAAGATGATTTATGCTAGTCATTTTGATAGAGACTTTTTAGAAATTGAACAAAAGAAAAAATCAGTTGAAACAAAAATAGAATTGGCTCTAAAAAATACTGATTTTGTACGTGCAAAAGTATTGTCTGAAGAGCTAGAAGAGCTGATTAAGTTACTTTAAATCGTATATTCTTAACCGCAATAAGTATAATACCCTCACCGTTTACAGATTAAATTATAAAAATTTGAATGAATCACGGTGTCATACAAATGATCAAAAAACGTTCCAAATAAATAGTATAAGTTGTGGTAAACTAATAATGAGTTGAATATGAAAGGAATTGTGGAAATTATGAGTAAAATACTTAAATATGGTATGGTTGGTGGTGGTCAGGGTGCATTTATCGGAGTTGCTCATCGAAGAGCTATAGGGTTAGATGGGAAAGCAAGATTGGTAGCAGGATGCTTTTCACGCTCATACAGCAATACACTGACAACAGGGGAAGAATTAGGATTAGAAAAAGATCGTCTTTATGAGACCTATGAAGAAATGGCAAGGGCTGAATCTTCTAGAGTTGATGGGATTGATTTCGTAGTAATTGTTACGCCGAATTATGCACATTATGGTGCATGTAAGGCTTTTTTAGAGGCAGGTATCCATGTTTCCTGTGACAAACCACTAACCGTTAGTTTAGATCAGGCATTGGATTTGGAAAAGCTTGCAAAGCAAAGAAATCTTCAATTTATGGTAACCTATGCATATTCGGGGCATGTAACTTCGATGAATATCAAAGCTATGATTGCATCGGGCGAAATCGGTGAAGTGCGAACCGTTATGGGAGAATATCCACAGGGTTGGCTAGCATTTGAAGATGTATCTGGAAATAAGCAGAGTGAATGGAGAATTAATCCAGCGTTAGCCGGGAAAACAAATGCACTAGGCGATATTGGTACTCATATTGAAAATGCTGTTTACCGTATGACTGGACTAAAAATTAAAAAAGTACTTGCAAAAATGGAAAAAGTAGTTCCAAATAGAAAATTGGATGATAATTCAGTTGTTTTAGTAGAATATGAAAATGGTGCATCAGGTGTTTATTGGGCATCACAGATTGCAATTGGTCATGATAATGGACTAAGAGTCCGTATTTATGGATCTAAAGGCTCTATTCTGTGGTTTCAAGAACAACCAGAAGTTATTCATATGGCAAAAGAAGATGGTACCTTGATTGAATTACATCGTGGACATAGTACAATTAAAAATTATGCCGCGAAGTATGAAAGATTACCAGCAGGACATACAGAAGGTTTGCTTGAAGCTATTGCAAATTTGTATTCAAATTATATTGACTGCATTAATGCCCAGAAAGAAGGAACATTCAATGTAGATATGGTTGAATATCCTACGGTAGTGGATGGGGTAGATGGTGTTAGATTTGTGGAAGCATGCCTAAAGAGCTCTGAAAATGGAAACATATGGACAGAATTTTAAATTAATTTTAATTGATAGGAGGAGATTACTATGGCAAGACCAGTAACGATTTTTACAGGACAATGGGCGGATTTATCGTTGGAAGAAATTTGTAAAACAGCTAAGGACATGGGGTATGATGGATTAGAAATAGCTACTTGGGGACATCTTGATTGTCATAAAGCAGCAAACGATCCTAGCTACGTTAAGGAAATTAAGGATACGTTAAGCAGATATGGACTAGAATGTATAGCGTTAGGTGCTCATTTAGCAGGTCAGTGTGTTGGGGATTTATGGGATACTAGGTTAGATGGTTTTGTACCTGTAGAATATGCAGGTAATCCAGTAGAAATAAGGCATTGGGCAATTGAAGAAATGAAGGATACTGCAAAAGCCGCAAAGGCGATGGGTTGTACTGTTGTAACAGGTTTCATGGGATCTGCAATTTGGAAATACTGGTATTCATTCCCGCAGACGTCTGAAGTAATGATTGAGAATGCATATAAAGAACAGGTTGAGCTTTGGACACCAATTTTTGACGTATTTGACGAATGTGGTGTAAAATTTGCACTAGAAGTACACCCTACTGAAATCGCATTTGATTATTATACGACACAAAGATTATTAAAAGTTTTTGACAATCGTCCAACACTAGGACTTAATTTTGACCCTAGTCATTTGATTTGGCAAGGTGTTAATCCAACGATTTTCTTACAAGATTTTATCGATAGAGTATATCATGTCCATATGAAAGATACCGCAGTTAATCTTGACGGAAGAAGTAGTATTCTTGGTTCACATTTGACCTTTGGGGATATGCGAAGAGGATGGAATTTTGTTTCTCTTGGTCATGGAGATGTAGACTTTGATAAAATTATACGTGTATTAAATAGTGCTAATTATCAAGGACCTCTTTCAGTAGAATGGGAAGATAGTGGTATGGATAGAGTGTTTGGTGCAACAGAAGCTTGTGAATTTGTGAAAAAAATTAACTTCAATAAATCCGATGTTGCATTTGATAATGCATTAAAAAGTGAATAACTCAATGCTGGGAAAAATCAGGTGTGGATAGGAATCTACTCAATTAATTGAGTAGATTCCTATCTAATTTATGCAGTAAATATGATTATAGGTCGTACATCTTAGTCTATAAGTTTATGACTGATAGTTATAGGATTACTTCAGAGTCATCTTATAAAATAAAGTTACAATAAAAATTAATTAAAAAACGGAGGTATTTACCATGTTTAAAAGAATCGGTCACACAGCTTTTACTGTTGAGAATATGGAGAATTCATTGCACTTCTACTGTGATGTTCTCGGAATAAAAAAAGTATTTGAATTAAAAGAACCTAATACAGGCGCACCTTGGATTGTTTATCTCAAGGTGACAGATGGACAGTTTATCGAATTGTTTTATGGAGGAAATAAGAAAAATCAATGGGATTCTAGCACAATTGGATATAACCATATTTGTCTAGAAGTAGAGAATATTCAAGAGATTGCAAACAGCATTAAAAGCAAAGGAGCTACATTGGATAGCGAACCAAAGCAGGGGATTGACTTCAACTGGCAATGTTGGATCAGTGACCCTGATGGTAACAGGATTGAGTTCATGCAGCTAGATCCGAAATCACCGCACATGAATTGCTAAAAGGAGCTTAGAATATATATATATGATTTTACAGAAAGTGAGGTTTCAATTAGATGATTCCAAAGCTTATAAAGATAAAACAGAATTTCCACGGTCAGTACATTGAAGACATAGAAAGCAAGATAAGTAGTGAGATCAAGGGATCAGGAGTGAAGTTTGCAAAAGATTCCAATATCGCAATTGCAGTCGGGAGCAGGGGGATTGCCAATATACATCGGATTGTAAAAGCTACTGTGGAAAACTTGCAAGCTCTTGGAGCAAAGCCTTTCATAGTACCAGCGATGGGGAGCCATGGCGGAGCTACCGCCGAGGGACAAAAAGAAGTACTGGAAGGGTATGGTATTACGGAAGAATATATCGGCGCGCCGATTAAGTCCTCAATGCAGGTTGTAGAAATTCCACAAGACCATTTGTGCCACAAAGTTTATATGGACCGATTTGCTTCGGAAGCGGACGGTATCATTGTAATAAATCGTATTAAAGTTCATACCGACTTTCACGGAAAAACGGAAAGTGGGCTTCTGAAGATGTGTGTAATCGGGCTTGGAAAACATAAGCAAGCGCTGGAAATGCACAGGTATGGCATATTTGGCTTGAGAGAACTGATTCCAATAGCTGCAAAACATGTACTACAGCATAGTAAGATCTTGTTAGGAATCGGAATCGTGGAAAATGCCTATGACCAAACTGCGGTGATCAAAGCAATAAGACCTGAAGTAATGGAAGAGGAAGAAGTGAAGCTGCTAGATATCTGCAGGAGAAATATGCCCAAACTTCCAGTGGATAAGCTAGACCTATTAATTGTTGACGAAATGGGCAAGGATATTACCGGTGTGGGCATTGACCCAAATATTACCGGAAGGATAAGAATTAGAAATGAAAAAGAACCGGAGACGCCTGACATAACAAATATAGTTGTAACGGATCTGACCGAAGCTTCCCATGGAAATGCATTGGGCATGGGCCTTGCGGATTTTATAACCAAAAGACTTTATGATAAAATAAACTTCAAAGCAACTTACGAGAATGTATTGACGAGTACCTTTCTTGAAAGGGGTAAAATGCCTATTGTTGCTGATACAGACAAAAGAGCTGTGGAATATGCGCTTAGAACCTGTGGTCCAATAATTCTTGAAAGCTCTAGAGTGATAAGGATAAAAAATACTCTTCATCTGGGAGAAATTTATGTTTCGCAGTGTGTTTACGAGGAAATAAAAGACCTTGATTACATTGAGGTTATTGGCGAGTTTGAAGAAATGTTTAATGAGCAGGGTCAACTTAAAGATTTTAAACTGGAGATGCATTAGATGAAATTGTTGGTGATTGCGGATGATTTTACCGGGGCTATGGATACGGGTGTGCAGTTTTCAAAAAATGGAATCGCTACACTTGTGAGTACCCGGACTGAATTGAATTTAGATCAGATACAACAGAACATTCAGGTATTGGTGGTTGATACGGAAAGCAGGCATTTAAAACCTGATAAGGCTTATGAGATTGTGTACGACCTTACAAACAGAGCCAGGGAATATGGGATACAACATGTGTATAAAAAGACAGATTCCACGCTTAGAGGAAATATCGGTGCGGAACTAAAAGCAGTAATGGATGCATGGGATGGTATGCCAGTAATGTATGTTCCTGCATATCCAAAGACAGGGAGAACCACTTTTCATTCTAAACAGTTTGTGGACGGTATCCCGCTTCATGAAACTATTTATTCAAAGGATCTGCTGAATCCTATAAAAACATGTTGCATTTCCGAAATCATATTGAAACAAGCGGATGTTAAGACAGTGGCTGCCACTATAGGGGGCAAATTAACAGTCAATCTTGAAGATAAAGATACGGTTTACATATTTGATGGACAGGTAGAGGAAGACTTGACAAACACAGGCAATATCTTAAAAGCTAGAAACAAGCTGTCGATTACTGCCGGTTGTGCCGGATTCGCAGAGCGGTTATCGAATTTAATTGACTTTGAGGGAAAAAGTGGTGTAGAACAAATTAAATCAGAAAATATTCTTGTGGTTTGCGGGAGTATCAACGAAGCATCGATGCATCAGATCAGGTTTGGTGAAAAACATGGTTTTGAAAGCATATTACTTACTTCGGAGCAGAAAAGTAATAAAGGATATTGGGAGACGTTTAAAGGAAAAGCGTTGACGGAAGAAGTCGTCAGAAAAATAGCAGCAAATGGCAAGGTTATCATAAAAACAGTCAGTGATGTGGATGAGATTGATGTAGTGACTAGTTCACAAAAAATTGCTGATAGCATAGGGGAGTTGACCAATCAGATTCTTTCCTATGGTATAGCGTGTACACTGGTTGTATTTGGAGGAGATACAGCAATCCATGTAATGGATGCGATAGAATGCTCTGGGCTAAAACCATTGGAAGAAATTGTTCCTGGTGTGGCTGTATCTAAAGCTGTATGTAAATATGGTGAAATGACACTGATCAGTAAGGCAGGAGGATTTGGTGAAAAAGACGTGCTACTCAAAATACAAAATTATTTGAAGGGGAAGGTAGATCCATGCTAATAGGAATAACGATGGGAGATGCAAGTGGTGTAGGTCCTGAAGTGGCTTTAAAGGCATTCAGAGATGGAGAAATACGTAATCATTTTGTTCTCGTAGGTGATTATGAAATAATTGAATACTGTAACAGCTTACTTGGATATAATGTGCCATTAAAGAGAATCAACGACATAGCTGAAGTGTCTCAAGGGTATTTTAATGTGCTCGATATGAAACTTCTAAAGAAAGAGCAGCTCAGAATTGGGCATATATCCAGGGAATCCGGGTATGCAGCCCGGAGTTATGTAGAATATGCGGTTAGGCTTGCACTCGAAGGGAAAATTCATGCTTTAGTTACGCTCCCGATGAATAAGGAATCAACACGATTAAGCGATCCAAATTTTTCTGGGCATACTGAACTGATTGCAAATATTTGTGGAGAGGATAACTACACGATGATGCTTGCAAGCGAAAAACTTACGGTAACCCATGTAAGTACGCATATATCTATGCAAGAGGCAGTCATGAAGGTGAAAAAGGACAGGGTTTACAATGTTATAAAGCTGACCTACGATGCGCTAAAAAGTTATATCACTGATCCAAGGATTGCTGTTGCTGGTCTTAATGCACATGCAGGTGAAAATGGATCTTTTGGCAAAGAGGACATTATGGAAATAAAACCGGCAGTTGAAAAAGCAAGAGATGAAGGAATGAATGTAGAGGGACCTATAGCACCTGACACAGTATTCATAAAGGCTTGTAAAAAACAGTTTGATGCAGTAGTTTGCATGTATCATGACCAGGGGCATATTCCAATGAAACTATTGGATTTTGATAGAGGAGTGAATGTGACTCTTGGTCTCAAGGTGATCCGTACATCTGTTGACCATGGAACTGCTTTTGATATAGCTTATAAAGGTATTGCATCTACTTTTAGTTTTATTCAGGCTTTTAAATTGGCAGAAAAGATGATTGGGAACAAGAAAATATGAGATTGATGCAAGTAAGCTTCCAAAAGAAATTTCGGTTATAATAAAATATTAAATTGAAATTAGGAGGAACTATTTATGTCTGACATTTTCGATTACAAAAATGAAGAACTGAGTTTTAAAGAGCGGGCGAAAGATCTCGTCTCTAGAATGACTTTGGAAGAAAAAGTTTCACAGACGGTGTACACTTCTCCTGCGATACCAAGTCTTGGAATACCATCCTACAATTGGTGGAACGAAGCTTTGCATGGCGTAGCAAGAGCAGGGGTTGCGACCATGTTTCCGCAGGCGATAGGAATGGCAGCGACTTTTAACGATGAATTGATCTACAATGTAGCTGATATTATTTCTACAGAAGGTAGAGCAAAGTATCATGAATTTCAAAGACAAAATGACCATGGTATATATAAGGGTTTGACGTTCTGGGCACCTAATATAAATATCTTCAGAGACCCAAGATGGGGAAGAGGACACGAGACCTACGGTGAGGATCCCTATTTGACAGGAAGACTTGGCGTTGCATTTATAAAGGGCATTCAGGGAAAGGACAAAAAATATCTTAAAGGGGCTGCCTGTGCAAAACATTTTGCAGTCCACAGCGGTCCGGAACATGACAGGCATAGTTTTAATGCAGTTGTATCAAAAAAAGATTTACGTGAAACATACCTTCCTGCATTTAAAGAGGCTGTAAAAGAAGCGGGAGTGGAAGTAGTCATGGGTGCCTACAACAGGACAAACGGAGAACCCTGTTGTGGAAGCAAGGTCCTTTTACAAGATATATTAAGGGAAGAATGGGGCTTCGATGGACATGTAGTATCAGATTGTTGGGCTATCAAGGATTTCCATGATACGCATTTGGTTACAAAGACAGCACCTGAATCTGCAGCACTGGCATTAAACAACGGATGTGACCTGAACTGCGGAAATATGTACTTAAATCTGCTCATAGCATATCAACAAGGATTGGTAACTGAAGAAGCGATAGATAGGGCAGTAACTAGGCTGATGACAACTCGAATGAGGCTAGGTATGTTTGACAGCCCTGAAAATGTACCTTATGCAAGCATTCCTTATGATAAAAACGATTGCAAGGAACACAATGATTTTGCCCTTGAAATATCCAAGAAGTCTTTAGTGCTGCTCAAAAATGAAAACAATCTTCTCCCACTGGATAAAAGCAAAATAAGAACCATTGCAGTGATCGGACCAAATGCTGACAGTCGTGATGCACTCACAGGGAATTACATCGGCACTGCTTCGCAAATGGTGACAGTACTTGAAGGAATACGTGGGATGATTGAAGCTGATACAAGGGTATATTTTGCAGAAGGGTGTCATTTGTATAAGGAAAGTACTGAAAAAAGGGGTGTTCCTAAAGACAGGTTTGCAGAAGCTTTGTCTGCAGCGCTAATGTCAGATGTTGTAGTGATGTGCTTAGGTCTTAATGCAAATATTGAAGGTGAAGAGATCCATATGTCAAGTGAAACTGAGCTATTAAGAGGCGATAAAAAAGACTTGAATCTTCCAGGACTTCAGCAAGAACTTCTTGAAGCAGTATCTAAAACAGGCAAACCCATTATCTTGGTTCTCCTTTCAGGAAGTGCATTTGCGGTTAAATGGGCAGATGATAACATACCAGTAATATTACAAGCCTGGTATCCTGGAGCACAAGGTGGAAATGCAGTAGCATCTTTGATTTTCGGAGAATACAGTCCGTCAGGAAAACTTCCTGTAACATTCTATAAAACAACAGAGGAACTCCCTGATTTTAAAGATTATACATTAAAAAACAAAACCTATAGATATATGGAGAATGAAGCACTTTACCCGTTTGGATTTGGTTTAAGCTATGCCAAATTTGAATATGGCAGTTTAAAGCTCAGCAAAGGTAAAATTAATGCAGGCGAAAATATTGAATGTAGTATAAAAGTTAAAAATGTAGGTAAATATGAATCTGAAGAAACTGTACAGTTGTATCTAAAAGATGTGGAAGCAAGTGTTGTAATACCAAAATGGGAACTTAAGGGAATGAGAAAGGTTAATTTGAAACCTGGACACGAAATAGAGGCCAGATTTATATTGTCACCCAGACAAATGGCTTTGATAAACGAGGAGGGGCAACCTATTCTTGAGCCAGGTAAATTTGAAGTATACTTGGGTGGAAGTCAGCCAGATAAAAGAAGTCAAGAACTGACAGGCACCAAGGTTATGAAAGGGACATTTGAAGTGACAGGTAATAGCCTGGAGCTTGAATATTGATTAAGTTAAAAATTAGGTTAATTGAAAAAGTAAATCTTGATGAAATATTAAATTTAGGAATGCATTACTAAATAAGGATGAGATACCCAGTACAAATCAGCATGATAGTTCCAAAAGAAAAGAAGTTCCGATTTTTGGGAACTTCTTTTCTTTTGGAAAATTTCATTAAATACAGTGCCAACACATATTTAGATGGCTCGGATTATTTTTTAAGGACAGGGCACAAGCTGTGCCTCCAGAACCTGCTTCATATACGGAATGGAAGTTGTAGCACCCTTGACCGACACGGTAAGGGAAGAAGCAATAGATGCAACCTTCAAACAGTAGTCAATATCATGTCCTGAGGAATACGCAGCAAGGAAAAACCCGGAAAATGCATCTCCAGCACCTGTCGTGTCAATAACGGGCACGTTATAGATTCCATGCTTGTAGAAATGGTTTTTATCCATGTAAAGTACACCATTTTTGCCAAGTGTCAAAACAATTATGGCAGAAGGAGCTATTTCAAGCATACTTTTCAAAATCTCATTGGGATCAGATTTTCCGGTAAATGCAGTACCCTCAACCTCGTTTAAAATGAAAATTCCGATTTTGTGCAGCTGAAACTTAAAAAAACTATTGTCAAACGGGGATGGGTTAAATACAATTGTAATACCCTTGTCGAAAGCCTTATCGATAATATACTCAATATGATTTATTTCATTTTGCAACAGGATAATATCTCCCTTTGAAAACTGAGACAGTACCTCTTCAATGAATTCCTTTGAGTTACAGTTATTGGCACCTGGAAATAAAACGATGCAGTTTTGGCCTTTTGAGTCAACCTGAATGATGGTATGACCGGTGGGAGCATTGCAAAATCCCATGTAGTCGGAGTGAATAGCGTACCCGGCCAAAAGCTGGGTTATTTCATCCTTGTCCTCAAAGAATGCCTGACCTGCCATATATACGTCTGAGCCAGCTTTTGCAAGCGCGACACATTGATTTAGCCCTTTGCCACCCCAAAACGTATCGAGACTTTTACTACTAATCGTCTCGCCAGGAGTAACAATATGGTCAACACTGTATACATAATCTTTGTTTATGGAACCAAAATCAAGTATTTTCATTTTTTTCACGCTCCTTGTATTTTCCGGTACTTTTTCTGATTATAAGCTCAGGTTCGAAGAAAATGTTCTGCTTAGAAATATTTTTATTTTCGATTTCAATAATAGCTCTTCGGACAGCTTCACAACCTATTTCATAAGCAGGTTGCCGAACCGTGGTAAGGGGTACATCCAGCAGTTCTGAAAAATAAATATCGTCAAATCCTATAACAGAAATATCATTAGGTATTTGTAGCCCCGCCTGATGAAGCATTCGGATAGCGCCAAAAGCCATCATGTCGTTAAAAGCAAATATCGCAGTTACCGGAGTTTTAATAATCTTTTTAACTGCATCATACCCACCTGAGTGAAGATAATTTCCTTCATAAACATAATCTTCGCACACATCGATACCAAAATCTTTGAATGCCCAACGGAAGCCTTCCATACGTTCTTCGGTACTACGAAGACCAATAGCTCCAGTAATGCAGGCGATTTTCCTGTGACCAAGAGACAATAGGTGGGAAGTGGCTATGTAAGCCCCCTTCTTATTGTTCAATTTTACAGAGCTGCAGTTGAAGGCTGGGTCATAACGATCTACAAGAACAATGGGTATACTAATATCAGAGATGATTTTCTGATATAACCTGCGTTTTTCATTATCAATATCAGAAGCCATTGCAATGATTATGGCGTCCACACCTCGAGAATAAAGAATATTGAGGCTACTTATATCACGTTCGGTTTTATCACTGGTATTACTGAAAATAATATTCCGGTCGTGTTTATGTGCCTCATCATCAATCCCTAGAGCGAGCTCAGCAAAGAAATGGTTGCTTATATCAGGAATGATCAGCCCAATGGTTTTTGTCTCGCGTTTTGCTAAACCGACGGCTAACTGGTTAGGATGATAATTCAGTTTCTCGGTTATTTCAAATATGATTTTTTTTGTTTTCTCAGAGATTTTATTGGGCTTGTTGTTTAAGACAAGTGAAACGGTCGTAATCGAAAGCCCGGTTTCTCTGGCAATATCTTTTAATGTTACCCTCATAATTATACCTCGAATCAAGATAAAACATTTTACTAAATTAACAATAAAACATTTACTTAAAATTGTCAAGAAGTTAAAAGCGAAAAATAGTACAAATTTGCTTGATAGATAGATATGAAAATATATATAATATGAACAAATTTATCTTAAAAATAGCGTTAAACTGTCTTGGTAAAAGTAATATATGGATTTATACTGGTTGTAGTAAATCGCTTTACTTAAATTATTAGGATGTGATAAATTGAAAGAAGATAGACTACTAAATCCTGATATATGCCATGTGGTAGCCGCGTTATGTCATACACAATATTTAGTTATTGCAGACCCCGGATTACCAATTCCTGAAAATGTTCGTGTAATTGATATCTCAATAAAAAAAGGGATTCCTTCTTTTATTGATGTATTGACTGCAGTTAAGGAAGAGTTCGTAATTGAATCTTATATTTATGCTTTGGAAATGGAAGCTGCCAATCGCTGTTTGTTTGATGAAATGAATGATCTACTTAAAGAATTGCCATCAAAGAAGATTTCTCATAATGATTTTAAAGGACTGTTGCCCAATGCGAGCGCAATTATCAGGACAGGGGAATGCATATTATGCTTGTTGGCGGTCAGTATTTGTGGAACTGATGTTCATATAACTGCTGTACCTCCAGGGTATATAGCAAAACCCAATACCGTCTTAGGACATGAGTTTGTCGGTGAGGTCATTAAAAAAGGCTCCGCTGTATCCCACCTTGAAATTGGTGACAGGGTTGTGGTTAATCCAAATGATTATTGTGGTGTTTGCGTGTATTGTCGCAAAAACATGCCCAATGAGTGTCAGAATATAATTCCTCTGGGCATTGAATATGATGGAGCTTTTGCAAAATACTGCATGGTTTCTTCAAAAGTAGCTTACAAGATTTCAAAAGATGTACCTATTGAAATAGCCGCTTGTACCGAGCCACTTGCCTGTGCCATTAATGGGTTGAACAAGGTCAATATGAAACCAGGGGAAAATGCTGTAATCATAGGGTGTGGTCCGATTGGTATCATGATTGCAATGTTTGCTAAAGCATCCGGAATCAGCAACATCTACCTGCTTGAAACGATTCCATATAGAATTGATTTTACTAGGTCACTTGATATCGGTCGCGTTATAGATGTGAAAAATGAAAGTGCAAAAGACATAATCTATGCGGATACCGAAATTGGGACGGACTATGTTTTTGATGTAACTGGATCTCAGATTATTCCGTCAATCGACTTGGTTCGCAAGGGCGGAAAGGTCGTGCTGTTTGGTGTCAACAAGAAGTCCGTAAGCCAGATTGCACAGTGTGAGGTTACCACAAAAGAAATTTCAGTTTTGGGTACTTGGCTAGCAAATGCTACCTTCCCTGAAGCTATAAAAGTCCTTGAAAAGAAAGCTATATTATACAAATAATATAAGTTTTAAATTAACGGAGGGAAAGAAAACGAAGAGAAGAATTACGATGGTTCTAGCAGTTGTTCTTTCAGTTACATTTCTATTTGCGGCTTGTACATCTAATCCGGTGACTGAGACATCTCAGACTGCAACTAGTAGTATCTCATCCCAAGCGTCTTCCTCACAGGTTAGCACTCCAGTTGAGTTGACAATGTTGGGACATCAATCACGTAGCGTAATTGGCGAGTCAGCCTTTGCCACTGGTTTCTTTGCTGCACTTGATAAGTTTACCGCCGATAATCCTAATATTAAGGTAACTTATGAGGGTCTTGATCAGACCGCGTATCAGACAAAGATTACTGCGCTTGGTGCTGCCGACGATATGCCAGATTTGTTTATGTTAAAAGGTTCTTGGGTTAGTAACTTCGTTGACAATGGTTGGGCGATTGATGTTACAGCTGATCTTGACGCAGATGCTACATGGAAAGACGCCTATATAAAAGGTGGCTTTGATTCTGTAACACGTGATGGAAAGATTTATGGCATTCCACAGGAAAGTATGACTACCTCGCTTGTATACTATAATTCAAAAATGTGGGCTGATATAGGCTACAGTGAATTTCCAACAAAATGGTCAGATCTTCAAGAAGCTGCGAAGAAGTTCAAGGCTAAGGGAACAACCGCTTTCGTTATGGGAAACAAAGCTAATTGGCCTGCAGAGTCATGTTGGCTTAGCACATTGGGTGACCGCGTAACGGGCACAGACTGGACTAATTCCATTATAAATAAAAAAGGTGCAAAGTTTACAGACCCTGATTTTGTGAGCGCTCTTAAGACATTCCAGGATTTTGCTAAACTTGGTGCATTCAATGTAAATATTAACTCCATTGATGACACTGAGCAAAAAACAGTATACTTTAAGAAAGACGCTGCTGCCATCGTTAATGGCACTTGGTTTATTTCTGATATGTCAAGTGCTCCCGCCGATGTAAAAGCTGATACAAAGATTGCATTACTTCCATCAGTGGAAGGTGGAAAAGGTGACGCAAAAGCTGCTTCGGGTGGTCCAGCATGGTTCCTTTCTTTGAGTAGCAAGGTTACAGACGACAAACACAAGGTTCCAGCACTATATAATCAGTACAAAGAATTAATGCAGAGTGTAGCGGCCACACCTATCTATGACGCATCTATGGAAAGTGCCGTAATAGAGGCAATGAATGTTGGCCTTCAGGAACTTCTGATCAATAAGAAGACACCTGAACAGTTAGCCGCAGAAATCCAAAAAGAACAGGACATTGTAGACGCCAAGTAAAAAACTCAGTAAAATTCTGTTGTGTGATTTTAAGTGGGGTGCGGTTATAGGCATACCTATACCCGTACCCCATTTTTACCTCTTAAGAGAGAAGGTGTAAAATTGAAGAAAAGTGCATTGCACCCAAAGAGCGGGACCATTTTAGCTTATATGCTACCTACATTTCTTATTTATACGTTCGTAGTTATCGTACCTATTATAAGTGCTATTCGGCTGAGCTTCTATAATTGGTCCGGAGGCAAGAAAATTACCTATATCGGTTTGAATAATTATGTAGCTTTGCTTAAAGACAATGTATTCTGGCAGTCCTTTAGAAACAACATTACCATTACGGTGCTTTGCTTCATAGGACAGATTGGATTAGCTTTTATATTAGCATCATTCCTTCAAACTCGTATGATTAAATGGAAAAGCTTCCACCGTATTGTTGCATATTTTCCGGCCACGATTTCAGCCGTTGTTGTTGGTTTTGTCTGGTCATTTGTTTATAACTATGATTATGGATTAATTAATACAGTTCTCGGAATTTTGAATTTGAGTAAATGGGCTAAGCCTTGGCTGGACAATCCGGATAGCATTATGTATGCTGTAAGTATACATATTATCTGGCAGTACATCGGTTTCTATATGGTTATCATATTGGCGGCTATGGCATCAATTGAAAAAAGCATATATGAAATGGCAGAAATTGATGGTGCTAGTGGTTTTCAAAAGGCAATTAGTATTACGCTACCTATGATAAAGAATACTTTAGCAGTTACTGTTATGCTCTGTATATCAGGCAATATGAAGATATTTGACCATATTTATACCATGACAGGTGGCGGACCGGGTAACAGTTCAATGGTAATGGCTCTTGATGTATATAAGACAACATTTATTAAAAGCCAATATGGCTATGCAAGTGCAATGTCCGTTGGAATACTTGTTTTAAGCATGTTATTGATATTTATCACTAGAATTCCCACGATGTCGTGGAGGAAGGAAAGTGATGATTGATGAATAAAAATGAAACTCGAACAAATCAAGTAAAGTTTGAAACGACAAACAAGGTACGTACACTCACTGCAACTATAATCAGTAATTTTATATTAATTTTATTTTCTTTTACTTGCGTGTTTCCTATTATTTGGGTTCTTTATTCCTCGTTTAAAACGCAGGCTGAATTTATGTTGAATCCAGTTGGATTGCCTTCAAGACTTAATTTTGCAAATTATTTTCAGGTACTTACACAGACGAATATGGACTTATACATGCTAAACAGTTTCAGAAATACGGTACTTGCCGTTTTGGGAATTTTGTTGCTCTCCTTTATTTCTTGTTACTTTTTATCCAGATTTCGTTTCAAGGGAAGAAATTTCTTGTATAATTACTTTGTGATTGGTATGCTTATCCCACTTCATGCATTGCTTGTACCACTTTATATTCAATTTAAGAACAGCCATCTTTCAAACCACTGGTATACGCTACTTTTCCCGTATATAGCATTCGGATTACCAATTGCAATTGTATTGGTAGAAAGCTATATTGCAAGCATCCCAAGGGAGCTAGAGGAAGCTGCAGCAATCGATGGAAGTAGTTTCTCGAGGACTCTATTTGGAATTGTTTTACCGGTTACCACCCCCAATTCTAGCTACGGTAGCTATCATCCAGTTTTTTAGTGTTTGGAATGAATTCTCGTTTGCACTTATTTTGGTAAGTAAGGATACATTGAGAACTGTGCTAGTTGGACTTGCAGCTTTTAAATCAGCTTTCACTGTTGATTACCCAAGGATGATGGCTGGAATTATGTTCACAATGCTTCCTGTTATGATTTTGTATTTCATATTTAGTAAACGTATTATTGAAGGAATGACTAGCGGTGCAGTTAAAGGCTGAAAGCAGCCATTAAATTATATTGATAGGGGGAATTTACATGTATAAAGCATTGGCACCAGATTGTATTGGACATCCGATTCCATTCAAGGAATCAGCAGCTATTGCTGCAAAGCATGGTTTTGAGGGGATATGGTTTAACCTTCCACGAGATAGTAAAACAGATATCTCTGAAACCAAAGAATTGCTTGGGAAGTATAATCTGAAGGCTGCTGGGTTTGCCCTTCCAGTGGAATATCGATTGGATGACGCAACTTACGATGAGGGTATAAAAGGATTAGAGGCCTATATCCGTTATGCAAAGGAAGTAGGTATGAACCGCTGTATAACTTGGATTTACCCATTTAGTGACACTATGAATTACCAAGAAAATTTTGAGTTTCATCGTAAAAGGTTGACAGTATCCGCAGAAATTCTTAAAGAGTATGAAATGAGTCTAGGTTTGGAATTTCTCGGTCCACCTAAGCTTCGCAAAGGAGTTAAATTTGAGTTTATTCACAACCTTGATCAAATGATGGAGCTTTGTAATGCTATAGGCACTAATAACGTCGGACTGCTCTTAGATGTATGGCATTGGGATTTAGCTGGACAGACATATGCGGATTTTAAAAAGTTGCCAAATGAAAAATCGGTTGTACTGGCTCATATAATGGATGCACCTGCGGGAGTACCAGTTGATGAGCAAGAAGACCTTGTACGTTGTTTACCAGGTTCGACCGGCGTTTTAAAGATACAAGATTTCTTTAAAGGATTGCAGGATATTGGTTATACTGGACCAGTTGTAGCCGAGCCCTTTGCTAAGGAGCTAGGTGAAATGTCTTTTGAGGACGCTGTTATCGCTGTTAAGACGTCTGTTGATAAAGTATGGCCTAAATAATATTATTTTGAGAGGAATTATTTATGAAAACACTTGTTCTACAAAACAAAAAAGCATGGTTAGAGGATGTACCAGATCCAACTCCAAAGGGTGAATGGGTTGTCGTAAAGATCGAATCCACACCTATTTGCGGAAGCGATAAAAACGGCTTTCTGTCACAAACACCAGTTAGAAATTCCGGTCATGAGGGTTCTGGCGTGGTTGTTGCTACTGACGGTTCCAGTCTTTTGAAAGAAGGCGATCGTGTAATATTAAACCCGCTTTCTGGATGCGGAGTATGTTCACTTTGTCGCTCGGGAAATTATATATATTGTCAAAATAAACCACCTTTTAATTCACACTTTGCACAATATGTGTTGGTACAGGATTTTGTATGTTCCATACTTCCAGAAGATATCTCTTTTGATGTAGGTTCATTGGCTTGCTGTGCGTTGGGTCCTGCTTTTAATTCGTTGAAAAGACTCAATGTAAAGGGATTTGATACTGTGCTAATAACCGGTTTAGGGCCAGTTGGAATGGGGGCTGTTACTATAGCTAAATTCCTTGGCGCAAAAGTAATTGCACTTGATAGCGTCCCTTTCCGCAAGGATATGGCTACACAGTTCGGGGCAGACGTTGTTCTCGATCCAACCGATCCTGATATAAAGGAAAAGATTATGATTGCTAAAGGTCCTGCTCCACTCATCAAAGCGATTGACGCTTCAGGAAATCCTTTAGCAGAGCGCCTGTGCATTGATGTTATGGAGCCAGGTGGTTCGGTTGCTTTTATTGGAGAAAATCATAATGAGATTGCTATCAGACCAAGCGAAGATTTCATCCGCAAGGGACTTACATTAATAGGAGCTTGGCATTTAAATCTAAACGACCGTGAGGAAGTATATTCTATTCTTAGACGTTCTCCAGTCGTTGAAAAAATTATTACTGATATTTATGGTTTCACAGATGTTCAGAAGGCATTTGAAAAGTTCGTGGGTGGAGATGCCTGCAAAGTCATACTTAAACCATGGCAATAAAGTAAGGTACAGAAAATATATTCTGGAAAACAAGGGATATTGTTTAAACAGACACTTTTCCTAGACTCAAAAAAGAGCGGCTTACCGCTCTTTTTTGAGTTATAGATACCAATGAAAGCCTTTATGCATTCATATTTCTCAAGTCTTGCACTCTTTCTGTATATACACAAAAATGGCGATTGATTTTTTTAATACATTTAGTGTATCTTTTATATTCTTCATCATATCTTTTTTGTTATTACTTCTCCTTTTTCTCGACCTCCTTAATATTATTGTACAATCACGAGGTTGTGTCCGTCAAAGTCAGCATAACTAAGAGGTTCTCTCTGTTCACAATGTTTATATTTAAACTAGGTTAAGATAAATCGATAAAATCTGTTGCACTAAATAGTATCATATGATATTATAGTAATATCATATGATACTATTTAGTAATGAGATAAAAGATTAGTCATTAATTCGTTCCATACATAATAGGTAAATTTGTTAATGAGAAACCAAGTGAAATGATCACTATCAAAATGGTTTATTCAGGCTGTAAATATGACATTCAGAAAGTAGTGTTTCTAAATGTATGCTGTTCTATAAAGCGACTTTGAATATAAGTATCTTTCCAATCAGCATAAGTTCAAATAAAGTAAAATTAACTATTTTAAGGGGGAAGTTTTTATGGAAACATTTAAGAAAAGTTTATGTCTAGCTGTAGTAATGCTAATGGTAATATCTGTAGTAGCTTGTGGTTCTCAGCCTGCCGAAAGTACTAGTTCAACAGTGGCAGCATCATCTGTAACATCATCTGCTTCTGACAGTTCGAAACTAGAAGATATTACTTTAAATGTTGACTTCATGTTCAACATGACAGAAGGTACAACAGACGCAAAAGGTATCGCAGTTGCTAAGTCAATTGAACGCATGAAGGTTGACCATCCAAACATAACAGTCGAGATGAATACTGTTTCTCACGATGATTATCAGACATCATTATTAACATTGGCTGCTTCAAATTCATTACCAGATGTTTTTAACATCAAGGGTTCATGGTTGAAAAACTTTGTTACTAATAAACAAGTTGGCTCATTGGATGAATATTTAAAAAATGACCCAGATTGGAAAAGCCAATTCATACCTGACGCATTAAACGACGTTACATATCAGGGATCGATTTATGGCGCACCTTTCCAAATGCTAACTTGTGGTAACATCTTCTACAACAAGGCTATTTTTGCAGAAGCTGGCTATAGTGAATTTCCAAAGACCTGGGACGAGTATATTGATTGCTTAACAAAAATTAAGGGATTGGGATATACTCCGATTTCTATGGGTAATAAAGGGCTGTGGGTTGCTAACTCGTGTTATTTTGGTACATTGGGTGACCGTACTGCTACTGATTCTTGGTTTAAGGGTATAATGGCCAACAGTGGAGCAAAATTCACAGATCCAGACATACTTCTTGCAGTTGAAAAACTTCAGCAGCTTGAAAAAATTGGGGCTTTCAATACTGATATGAATAGTATAGACAACGCTCAGCAGCGCAAGTCATACTATAATGGCAAATCTGCAAGCTTCTTTGAAGGAAACTGGGCAATCTCAGATATGATAGTCAATTGTCCAAAAGAAGTTCTTGATAATACCGAAATCGCTCTACTTCCAACAATACCTGGAAGTAAGGGAGCTGGAGATCGTGTTGCTGGTGGTTCTGCTTGGGGAAATGCTTATGCTGCAAGCCTAGAAGGCGCAAAGCGTGATGCGGCAGTATTATTCTTAAAGTATACTACTGACAACACCTACGGTGCAGATTTACTTGATGCTGGGGATTTTCCTGGAGTAAAAGTTGCTGATTATGATCTCAGTAAACTGAATCCTTTTGTTAACAAATATTATAATCTAAGGAATACATGGACAATGGCTCCTCAATTTGACTGCCAGTTTGACACAAGTGTAATTGACGCAATGAATGTAGGTTTCCAAAATATATTAACAAATCAGATCACACCAAAGCAGTGGGGCGAAAGTGTGCAAGCTGAATATGAAAAATCAGTAAATTAGTAGTTAATCAATCTATTATGAAATATTATAAGACCGGTATTAAGGCAGCCGGATTGAGTCGGCTGCCTTAAATATAATATTCTTTACCATATTTATAATGAAAGGAGGGGACAACTTGAAAAAAGATTTTTCAAAACCCAAAAGTTGGATGTTGTACTCCTATCTTGCACCAAGTGTATTACTCTTCGTTTCCTTTTCAATCGTCCCAATGGCAATGGCCGTATATTACTCCTTTTTTAACTGGTCAGGGGGACCGATGAAGAAATTTGTTGGTTTAAACAACTATCTTCTGCTTATTAAGGATAATACCTTTTGGAAATCATGTCTTAACAATATTTTCATTGCATCGTCATGTGTAGTTTTTCAGTTGGGTATTGCATTTATAATATCTGCATTGCTTTGTTCAAAACTTTTGAAATTTAAAGAATTCCATAGAGCAATCATATTTTTCCCTGTGGTATTGTCAGCTGTAGTTGTAGGTTTTCTGTTTCGCATGATATATAGCAGCGACAACGGACTGCTGAACTTCTTTTTAAGTAATTTGGGACTATCATCCTTTATTCAGCCGTGGTTGGATAACCCCAAAATAGCTTTGATTTTCGTCACAGTACCCATTGTATGGCAATGGATTGGCATGTATGTAGTCATTTATATGACATCAATTAAGAGCATTCCTGATGAGATATATGAAAGCTGTGCAATCGATGGCGCAACTGGATTTCGTCAAGCTATATATATAACTTTCCCCATGATAATGGATACGATAAAGGTTTCAGTTGTTCTTGCCATTTCAGGTTCCATGAAGATATTTGAACACATATATGTAATGACTGGTGGTGGTCCAGGTACCTCCACAATGGTTATGGCACAATACTCTTATAAAAGTTCATTTATTATGAATAAGATGGGCTATGGTTCTACTATTGCCGTTGGAATTCTGTGTGTGAGTCTAAGTTTTATACTTATAAGCCAATTACTGTTTGAAAGGGGGAAGAGACGATATGAATAAAAAAAGAGGTATAATCGGAAAGATATTGAATTTTTTGCTGACAACAGTAATTAATGTTCCTGTTATGCTGTTGACTCTATTTTGCATGTTTCCAGTAGTATGGATGCTGTATTCCTCCGTTAAATCAGAAAAAGAATTTGCCTTAAGTATTATCTCGTTTCCAAAAACATTTGTTATACAGAATTACACTAACGCCATCAAGATAGGTCAAATGAACATTTGTTTATCAAACAGTGTCAAGGCCAGCATTTTGACAGTAATAATTGTATTAGTATTAGGCTTTATCACAGGTCTCATTTTCGGAAGATATGATTTTAAATTCAAGAAGCCTTTATACATAATGTTTTTGTCAGGTATGCTCATCCCGGTTTACAGCCTTTTGGTCCCAGTATTTATTGAGATGAAGACTTTGAATTTAAATGACAATATATATGCTATCTCTTTAATTTATGGAGCTTGTGGACTTCCCCTGGCGATTTTCCTAATAACTAGTTATGTTTCAGCAATTCCAAAAGAGATTGAAGAAGCTGCAATAATTGATGGGGCAAGCTTCAATGCTATTATATTCAAGATAATGATGCCAATCTGTATACCCATACTTGGGACAGTTCTGATTCTTTCCTTTTTAAATGCATGGAACGAGTTCCCGTTTGCATTGGTTCTGCTTGGCAAAAATACAAAGACAATACCGATTGGTCTCACATATTTCACCGGAATGTACAGTGTGAAATATACTCAGCTTCTGGCCGGGCTGAGTATTGCAACGTTACCAGTCGTTATAATATATTTTGTTTGCTACAAGAAAATAATTGCAGGTATGGTTGCAGGGTCAGTCAAAGGTTAAATTAAAATTTTTTTTATGGAGGTATTAATATGTTAACAAAACAACAAATTCAGAAGGCAAGACTTTGGTCTCGTGAGAAGATGAAGAGTGCAGGACTGGTACTTAGGGATGATGAACTTGATAATATCGAAATAGCCGATTTCAACCTTGGTGATCTTGACAATATGGGACTTTACATGATGGTCTATGTCAATACAAGCAGGGTTTGTGCTAAAGAGCTTATTATGAGCCCGAAACAGACCTGCCCAGAGCACTATCACCCTGAAGTGGACGGAACACCTGGTAAAGAGGAAACTTTTCGTTGCCGGTGGGGAAAGGTTTTGTTGTATGTACCAGGAGAGAAAACTTTAAATCCCAAATGCAAGCCTCCGGTTGGAAGAGAAAAATACTATACAAGCATGCATGAAATTGAATTAAATCCTGGTGACCAATATACAATGATGCCAGGCACTCCCCATTGGTTTCAGGCAGGGGATGAGGGCGCAATTATTTCTGAATTTTCGACGCAGAGCAGAGACAAGTATGACGTATTCACAGATACTGATATAACTAGATTAACAATACTTAAGAATTGAGGTGATTTTAAGTTGAAGAAGCTATCCTTAAATGGTAATTGGGAACTTTCATTTGCAGACCAGCGTTCCGGAAAAAATGAGTGTATCGCAGCCACAGTCCCAGGTGATGTTCACGTAGATATGATGAAGGCGGGACTTCTGGAAGAACCATTATATGGTAATAATCTGGAAAAAAGCATATTCATCGAGGAAATGGATTTTGTATATGAACGTGATATATTTATTTGCGAAAATTTTATGCAACAGGTAACTGAGCTTGTATTTTATGGCCTTGACATGTGCGCTGATATTTATCTCAACGGAGAAAAGATAAGAAGCTCCAATAATACGCACATAACTGTGAGGACAGACGTTACAGGAAAGCTGAAAGTTGGAAAGAATAGACTTAAGGTGCGTATCGATAGCGGTTTAAGGCAGGTGGGCGACAGGGATCCAGCACCGTATGCCTATGATGAAGCGCAGCCGGAAGAAGATCACAGAAGGGTGTTTATACGGAAACCACAGTTTACTTTTCGCTGGGACAATATCCCACATCTGCTTCCTTGTGGTATTTATAGAGATGTAGAGGTGCAGACTTTTCAGAGTGCTATGGTCAAGGATGTTTATCTTACCAATGAGCTGTATCTGAGCAGTGCACATGTTACTACAGAGTCTGAAATTAGTTGTTTCAAGGCTGGAAAATACACTTTGTCCGCTTTACTGACACATAAGAAAACCCGTATAACAAAAGTAATTGAAATTCAATTAAAAGAGGGTATCAATAAGATAAAGCTTACCCTTGATGTTCCCAATCCATGTCTGTGGTGGCCGAACGGCTATGGCGACCAGCCTTTGTATGACTTTGCTCTTTGCATATCACAAAAAGGGGCCGAACTTGACACTTGGAACACACGTCACGGAATACGTGTTGTTAAGATAATCCAAGACTCTCTTGGCGATGAAGGTGAATCGTTCATAGTTGTTGTAAATGGTAAAAAGATATTTTGCAAGGGTTCCGACTGGGTACCAGTCGATGCCCTTTCTACTAGGGTCACGGATGAGAAATATATCCAATTGATAGACCGTGCAGTGGAGTGTAACCATAACATGTTCCGCGTATGGGGCGGTGGCATGTATGAAAATGATATATTCTACGACCTATGTGACAGTCATGGCATACTATTGTGGCACGATTTCATGTTTGCCTGTTCATATTATCCCGATGAGGATAATGAATTCGTAGATAATTGTTTGGAAGAATTTGAATGTGCAATTAGGCGACTTCGTAACCATTCAAGTCTGGCACTCTGGTGTGGAAATAACGAGATGCAGTGGATTGACTGGCAACAGGTAAATCGTTTACCCGTAGTGCATGGATTCAACTTAGTTGAAAAAATCTTACCTGAAAAGGTACATGAGCTTGATCCTGCTAGGTACTTTCACATGAGCAGTCCTTACGGTTCCCCCGAGGATTCGAACAAAGATCCCAACAGTGACCTTCGAGGTGACTCTCATATCTGGCTGCCTGATGGAAAAGCACCCGAATATGGTGTGGGAGGTATAGGCCTAATTGACTATACCGGCTTTGCAAAACGCAGTCCCAAATTTGCATCTGAATATGGTATCCTAGCGCCTCCAACACTTGCCTCCATCAGAAAGTATACACCTGAAGACCAGTTATTTGTTGGATCGCAGACTTGGGATGTTCATAATGATACCTGGGATAAAGGCAGTATGGATAAACGGCTTGAACTGTATTACCATAAACGCGATGAAAAAATGTCTTTCCAGGAAACAATAGATGCTCTACAGATGCTTCAGGGAGAGGCTTACAAATACTGCACAGAGCACATGAGACGCAGGATGTTTAATACAAGCGGTTCGCTGTTTTGGATGTTTGCAGACTGCTGGGGTGGTGTTAGCTGGACAGTCATTGACTATTATATGAATCTACTGCCTTCATTTTATTATATAAAGCGTGTGTATGCACCTATAATTGTTTCTCTAGCTGAGAATGGAGATAAAACTGAAGTATGGGTTATCAATGATACGGATAAGGAATTTTATGCTAGTTTGGTCTGTGGAGAAAAATCCTTTGATGGTGAATTGGAATTATTAAAAACTGAGAGTGTAAATGTACCAGCAGCTTCATCAAAAATGTTTAAATCAATCGATATGTCTGATCTTGCAGGCAGGGACGACATATACACTTATGTAGCGCTTATTGAAGATGGTAAAGTGATATCAGAGAATCGCTTATTTCACACTACATACGGAAAGATTAAACTTGGTGTTCCAAGGCTTGATATCAAGAAGATACAGCTATCGTCAAACCTTATAAGAGTAGATATATCCTGTGGAAACTTTGCAAGAATGGTACTGATTGAAGGACCGGAAGGGCTTGTTATGTCAGACAATGCATTTGACATCGGAGCTGGCGAAAACAAGACCGTATGGATAGAGGGCAAATGTGATACAGCAGCCTTGACTATACGTACAATGAATGACTATGTCATTTAAATAAATAAAGAGAGGAAATAAAAATGTCTTTAATTAATGATATTAATGTGTTAACAGGAGATAAAAAAGCGTTTGCTAAAATGTTTGACCATACGATATTAAAAGCAGATGCAACAAAAGAACAGATAGTGAATTTAT